>NZ_JBIKBQ010000022.1:0-36933 GCF_058122085.1 Luteolibacter sp.
CCATCGTGTTGTCGTCGAGTATGGCTTTCATGCGAGCCAAACAGAGACGAAATGGGATGCCTTGTTTAGGATTTTCTTAGAATCGGGATGCGCTGGGGGGATTTCATTCAAAAAGAAAATGCCGTGGCGCCAGCCGGATGGTGGTCGCGGTTTTTTCCTGACCGTAGAAGGTGACCTTGTCCATCGTCCGCCCGCCGCTTTCCTCGATGAAGTGGCTGGACTGCACGAACATCCCGGCGGACCCGCAGGCGAGATCGGCGACGACGCCGTGGTTCGGCTCGATGACGTTGACGATAAGCTGGACGAGGGAGGGCGGCGTGAAGAACTCGCCATTGTCCTGGGCACCCTGGAGGGCGAATTTCATCAGGAAATACTCGTAGATCCGGCCGAAGACATCGCCGGACGCCTAGCGCAGCGGTTCGCTGTCGAAGGTGCGCAGCATGGACTCGAGCAGGTCGTTGTCGAATTTCTCGTAATCCTTCGGCAGTTGGCCGGAGAGCGGCTCGAAGTCCTTCTCGATGGCACCCATGGCCGCGACCAGCGCGGTGCCGAGATCGCTGCCGGAGGGAAGCCGCAGCAATTCATCATAGCGGGCCATCTTCGGCAACATCAGCGCCCGGCGGCTAACGAAGTGGGCCTTGGTGATGGGCAGGCCTTTGGGGAGCTTGCCGCTGGCCTTTTCCCCGGCGATCCGCTCCATCACGGCGTTGTAGCGGTTCGTGGCGTGACGCAGGAAAATGATGCCGAGGATGGGCATGCAATACTCGCTGGAAGTGAGTTTTGAGTTGGCCCGGAGCTGGTCGGCGGCCTCCCAGAGCGAGGACTCGATTTTCTGGATGTCTTGCAGGGAGTGGTCAGTCATGAAGCGTTACTGCCGGAGTAAGGCAGACGGCTGCGGGGGCGGCAATCCTTGGTCCGCGTGTTGGAGTAGGAGCGGCGGAACGCGTCCGCCGCCGCCCATGAAAAGTCAATGAACCGTGCATCCGCTCCTCTCATTGCCAGGTCCATGGACATGGGCGAATATGTTTCGCCCCTCCTGGCTGGCCAATGGATAGCGGAAGGGATGTGCTTTGGGCGCAGTGCTTCCGCATCCCATTGGCTCGCGACAGGAATGTCGCGGCTCCTTATTGAATCGCTTTTTCCGCGCTGAGTTTCGGGTCCTTCCAGGTGGATTGCACGTAAACCTCGCGCAGTTCCTTGGGGCCGATCTGGCAGGGGCTGTGGGCCATGAGGTCCGCGCCCTTGTTGTTTTTCGGGAAGGCGATGACCTCGCGGATGCTGTCCTCACCGGCCACCAGCATGGCGATGCGGTCGAGACCGAGCGCGAGCCCACCGTGTGGTGGCGCGCCGAAGCGGAAGGCGTCGAGGATGTGGCCGAACTTGATTTGCTGTTCTTCCGGCCCCACGCCGAGCACCTCGAACATTTTCGCCTGAAGGTCCTTTTCGTGAATCCGGATCGAGCCGCCGCCGAGTTCATAACCGTTGAGCACCACGTCGTAGGCTACGGCGCGGACGTTGGCGAAATCACCGGCTTCGAGTTTCTTCATGTCTTCCGGATGCGGGCGGGTGAAGGGATGGTGCACCGCGCCCCAGTGGCCGGTTTCCTCGTCGTGGGCGAGCAGCGGGAAATCCACCACCCAGAGGAAGTTGAAGGCGGTGGAGTCCTTGTTGAGCTCCATCATCACGGCGCATTCCGAGCGGACGCGGCCGAGGATGGTGCTGACGCTGTCGCGCGATCCGGCGGCGAAGAAGACGATGTCGCCCTCCGCGAGGTCGAGCTTGGAAACGACGTTGGCCTTTTCCGAGTCGGTGAAGATCTTCCAGAGCGGGCTCTTGTATTCGCCGTTTTCGAGTTTGATGAAAGCGAGGTTTTTCACCGGGAGTCCGGCTTGCACCGCGATCTCGTTGAGGCGGTTCATCTGGCCGGTGGTGATGATGGCGAAGCCCTTGGCGTTGATGGCCCTAACCACGCCGCCGCCGTCGAGGATGCTGCGGAAGATCTTGAATTCGGTGGTCGCGAAGACGTCGCCGAGGTCGGTAATTTTCATCTCGAAACGGGTGTCCGGTTTGTCGGAGCCGTAGATGTCCATTGCGTCGGCGTAGGTCATGCGCGGGAAACTGGCGGGCACCTCGATGCCGAGACCGGCATTGAACATCGAACCTAGCAGGCCTTCGACCAGTTTGATGATGTCATCCTGGTTGACGAAGCTGGCCTCGATGTCGATCTGGGTGAATTCCGGTTGCCGGTCGGCACGCAGGTCCTCATCGCGGAAGCAGCGGGCGATCTGGAAATACTTCTCCATGCCGGCGACCATCAGCAGTTGTTTGTATTGCTGCGGCGCTTGCGGCAGGGCGTAGAAGCGGCCGGGGTTGAGGCGCGACGGCACGAGGAAATCGCGGGCGCCTTCCGGCGTCGGGTTGGATAGAATCGGCGTTTCGATTTCGTAGAAACCGGAGTCGTCGAGGTAGCGGCGGGCGGCGGAGGTGATCAGGCTGCGCTGGCGGATGTTCTTGTTCATGCGCGGGCGGCGCAGGTCGAGGTAGCGGTACTTCATCCGCAGGTCTTCGTTGGAGAGCTCCTTGTCGAGTTGGAACGGCAACACGTCCGCCTTGTTGACGATGGTCAGTCCGGTGGCGACGATTTCAATCGCGCCGGTGTCGATCTTGGCGTTTTCCGAACCTTCGAGACGCTTGGAAACGCGGCCTTTCACTTGCACGACATCTTCCTCGCGCAGCGTGTGTGATAGAGCGGAAACCTCGGGATTTTCCTCGGGATGGAAGACGCACTGGGTGAGTCCCTCGCGGTCACGCAGGTCGATGAAAATGACGCCGCCGTGGTCGCGGGCGGAATTCACCCAGCCGATGAGCGTGACGGTTTGATCGATGTGGGAGTCGCGGAGTTCGTTGCAATGATGAGTGCGCATGTTGGAAAGGAATTGAAGATTTTTTTAACCGCAGATGAACGCAGCTGGACGTTGATAAGAGAAAGATTTACGGGGCTTTGCGGCGGATGAAATTTTGGGTGGTCGCGACTACCCTGCGGAATTCGAGTTTGGAATTTTTAAAATTGAGAATCAGGCGAACGGGGAGTTCCGTGATTCTTAGGTAATTGAGCATTTGGCCGATTTCGTGGTCGGTGATGCGTTCGATGACTTTCGTATCTACGATCACAAGTTCAAAGGCGATCAAATCAGGGACATATTCCGAAACTTGGACTCCACGATAAATGAGCGGATAGCGGGGTTGCTGGAGAAACGGAATGTTTCTATAGCCGAATTCCACCACTAGAGAATTTTCATAGGGCTTCTCATGAAACCCGTGACCGATCTCATTCAACACATCAAACGCAGAGCCAATAATGGCATCGGTCTCCTTCTTATATGAAAAATCCGCGTCCATCTGCGTTCATCTGCGGTTAAAATCCTCTTCCCTCTTCATGCCAGTAAAGGCCCGTCGGGTTGGAGGAGGCGGTCGGTGAGCCAGTCGATGGCGGTCTCGGCGGTGCCGGACTCTTCGATGCGGCTGGCGAGGATTTTCAGTTTGAGATGGGGATACTCTTCGCCGACGATGAGGGCGAAACGGGCACCGCATTTTTCGGCGCTTTGGAATTGCTTGGCGACCTTGGGATTTCCCATCGGTAGATCGACGGAAATCCCGGCGCGGCGGAGGCTGGTGACGAGCTGGAGTGATTCGGCGCGCTTCGTTTCGTCCGCGACAACGACGTAGATGTCGCAGGCGGCGGCGTTGCGCTGGAGCCAGACTTCCATCTGCATCGCGGTGTGGGTCGTTTCCTCGATGAGATTGCGGATGACGTAGTCGCCCATCGCGAATCCGGTGGCGGGCATGTCCACGGCGCCGTCGGAGATGGTGGAAATGAGTGTGTCGTAGCGACCGCCGCCGGCGACGGCGCGCATCGATTTCTTGGCATCGAACACCTCGAAAACCACGCCGGTATAATAAGCGAGGCCGCGGACAATGGAGAGATCCAGCTCGATGAACCCGGCGAAGCCGCGGGCGGCGAGGTCCTCGCGAATTGCTAGATAGGCGGAGGAAGCGTTGGCAGGATCCGCGATGAAGGCGCGGACGCCGTCGGGCGTTAGGGAGAACGCGGCGAGTTTTTGCTCAAGCACGTCGGGTTTCTCGCGCTCGATCTTGTCGATGATGCCGAGGAAATCCGGGATGCTTTCTTCGGGAATTCCGTTAGCGGCGGCGAAGTCGATCCAGGCCATCCGGTCGGAGACGCGGACGACGAAGTCACCGGCGACGAAGCCGAAGGAAAGCATCGTTTCGATCGCCAGGGAAATGAGTTCCGCATCGGCGGCGGGTCCGCCTTCGCCGAGGATATCGACGTTGAACTGATGGAACTCGCGCCCCCTGCCCTTCTGCGGTTTTTCGTAGCGGAAACACTGGCCGATCTCGAACCACTTGAGCGGCTTCGGGAAATCCCGCTGGTGCTGGGCGACGATCCGCGCGAGCGAGGCGGTGACTTCCGGACGGAGCGTGACATCGCGACCGCCCTGGTCCTCGAAGCGGAAAAGCTGCGAGGAAAGCTCGCCGCCGGACTTTTTCAGATAGAGTGCAGTGTCCTCCAAAACGGGGGTTTCGTATTCGACATAACCGCAGCGGCGGGCCACGCCGCGCCAGGTTTCGAACAAATAATTGCGCACCGCGCATTCACGGGGAGTGAAGTCGCGGAATCCTGGAAGTGCTTGGAAAGTAGGTCCTGCCATGGGCGGGCGGCGAGGATGCACGCCGTTTCCAGCATTTCAAGGCGGGATTGCAGCGACTATTGGCCGGATACCGGGGCTATGAAGACCGACTGAGGCAGCCGGGACACTTTATTCCCACTCGATGCTGGCGGGCGGCTTGGTGGAGACGTCGTAGAGCACCCGGTTGATGCCCTTCACCTCGTTGAGAATGCGGTGGCTGGTCTCGCGGAGGATGATCGGCGGGAGCTCGACCCAGTCGGCGGTCATCGCGTCTTCGGAAACCACGGCGCGGAGCGTGATGGCCCACTCGTAGCTGCGCTCGTCGCCTTTGACGCCGACGGTTTTGACCGGGATGAGGCCGGCGTATGCCTGCCAGACCTTGTCATACCAGCCGTGTTCCTTGAGTTTCCCGATGAAGATGGCGTCGCACTCGCGGATGATGTGGAGGCGGTCTTCGGTGACAATTCCGGGGCAGCGCACGGCCAGGCCGGGGCCGGGGAACGGGTGGCGCTGGAGGATGTCGTGGGCAATGCCTAACGAAGCGCCGAGTTCGCGGACCTCATCCTTGAAGAGCTCGGCTAACGGTTCGAGGACCTTGCCTTGCGCCTGGAGTTCGAGAATCCGGTCCACGCGGTTGTGGTGGGTCTTGATCTTCGAGGCCTTGGATTTCGCGTTGGACGCGCTTTCGATGACGTCTGGATAGAGCGTGCCTTGGGCGAGCATTTCGGCATCGCCGACGGAATCCCAAAAGACGTCGATGAACAGGTTGCCGATGATGATGCGTTTTTTCTCGGGGTCGTCCACGCCTTCGAGCGCCTTGAGGAATCGCTCCGCGCAATCGACCGTTTCGATGGGCACGCCCATGCGGTGGAAATTGTTGCGGACTTCCTCGCCCTCGTTTTTGCGCATCAGCCCGTGATCGACGAAGATCGCCCTGACATTCGCGCCGGCCTCGTGAAGCAGTACGGCAAGCACGGTGCTGTCCACGCCGCCGGAGACGCCGCAGACGATTTGCTTGTTGCCGATTTTCTCGCGGATGCCGTCGATGATCTCGCGCTTGAAATCATCAATCCGGAACGGCAGCAGGTGGCTGGCGTTGAGCAGGAAATTGTGGAGGATGCGCAGGCCCTCGTGGCTGTGCGTGACTTCCGGGTGGAACTGGATGCCGAAGAATTTGTCGTTCCATTGCAGCGAGACCGGCGTGCCGTGCTGGTTTTTGGCGATGATCCTCGCGCCTTCCGGCAGGATTTTCACGGTGTCCGAGTGGCTCATCCAGACTTGCGATGAAGGGGAGACGCCTTCGTAAAGTCCCGCGCACTCGGCGGGGAACAAATTGGCCGGGCCGTATTCGCGGCGGTTGCTGGTTTCCACGCTGCCGCCGAACTTGATGTTCAGCAGCTGCATCCCATAACAGACGCCGAGGACCGGGACATCGAAGGCCTTGAGCGCTTCGAAATCGAGGTCGGGCGCGTCCGCCTCGCTGGTGCTTTTCGGGCCGCCGGATAGAATGATGGCGCCGGGTTTGCCGATGTCGGGGAAATCCTCGATCGCGTAAAGCTTGGCGAAGTAACCGAGCTCGCGCACGCGGCGGACGATGAGCTGGGTGTATTGGGAGCCGAAATCGAGAACGGCGACGTGATTGGTATCGTGCATGGAAAAAGAGTCTTAGCTGAGAGGTTGATAGTTGGTGGGTTCCTCGGTCATGACGATGTCATGGACGTGGCTTTCGCGCAGGCCGCCGGCGGTGACGCGGACGAAATTGGCGCGCTCGCGGAGTTCGGTGATGGTGGCGGCGCCGATGTAGCCCATGCCGGACTTGAGGCCGCCCATGAGTTGGAAGATGACATCGGACAACGGGCCTTTGTAAGGGACGCGGCCTTCGACGCCTTCCGCGACGAGCTTGCCGGAGCTGTTCTGGCCGTAGCGGTCGCCCGCGCCTTTTTGCATGGCTCCGATGGAACCCATGCCGCGGTAGGTTTTGAAACGGCGGCCCTGCGACTGCACCGTCTGACCGGGGCTTTCGCGGGTGCCTGCCAGAAGCGATCCTAACATGACGAGGTCGGCACCGGCGGCGAGCGCCTTGACGATGTCGCCGGAGTAGCGGATGCCGCCGTCGGCGATGACTTTCACGCCGTGCTCGCGGCAGACGCCGGCGACGTTTTGAATGGCGGTGAACTGCGGCATGCCGACGCCGGAAATGACGCGGGTGGTGCAGATCGATCCCGGACCGACGCCGACTTTCACGGCGCTGGCTCCGGCCGCGACGAGATCGCGCGCGCCTTGCTCGGTGACGACGTTGCCGGCGACGACCGGCACGTTGGAAAGCGCGCGGAGTTTTCCGATCACTTCCATCACGTGACGGGTGTGACCGGTGGCGGCATCGATAAACAGCGCGTCCGCGCCGGCGTCGATCAGCACGCGACCGCGGTCGAGGCAATCCGGTCCCACGCCCACGGCGGCACCGCAGCGGAGCTGGCCGTTAGCGTCCTTGGCGGCGTTGGTGAAAGTGATGCGCTTCTCGATGTCGGAGCCGGTGATGAGTCCGACGAGACGGCCGTCCGAATCGACGAGCGGGAGTTTCTCAATCCTGTTTTGATAGAGGATGCGGCGCGCTTCCTCGAGGCTCGTGTTGCCCGGCGCGGTGATCAATTTCTCACGCGGCGTCATCACGTCGGCGACGATCGCGTCGAGGCGGTCGAGGTAGCGGACATCGCGACCGGTGACCATGCCTTCGAGGTGGCCGTCGGCATTGATCACGGGAAATCCGGAGAAGCCGTTCTTCGCCATGATCGCGCGGACGTGGTCCACGGTGTCCTGCTTGCGGACGGTGTGGGGCTTCTGGATGACGGCGTTTTCCGAGCGTTTCACCCGGTAAACCATCGCCGCCTGCTCGTCGATCGGGCAGGCGCGGTGGATGACGCCCATGCCGCCCTCGCGGGCGAGGGCGATCGCCAGATCGTGCTCGGAAACCGTGTCCATGGCCGCCGAAACGACCGGAAGAAACAACGGAATACCCGCCGTGACGTGCGTGGAAAGATCCGCCTCCCCGGGCAAAACCGAGCTCAAAGCCGGCACCAGAAGCACGTCGTCAAATGAAAGTCCGAGAGAAATCTCTGCCATGGCGGAGTCAATAGAAGCGCTTTTCCGGGCGCAAGTCCGAATCCAAAAAGCGCGCGATTATGGGCTTGCACGGGCGGGGCGGGACCGGGAGTTTGGCAGGGTGATTTCGCCCGGTGCCGTTATCGCATCGGTGCTGCCGGTGTATTTACTGATCGTCGCAGGGGCGGTTTTGCGCCGGACGGGCGTGCTCCGCTCGGAGCATGACACCGGAGTGATGCGAGTGGTTTACACAGTGATGCTGCCGTGTTTCATCCTGGATAAAATCCTGGGAAGCGCGGTGCTGCGGAGCGGGTCGGTGGTGCTGTGGTCGATCGCGCTCGGGTTCGGACTGATCATGGCGGGAATCGTGATCGGGCTGGCGGTGGGCCGCTTGATCGGGCTGGAACGCGGGACCGGGATGAGGACTTTCGCGCCGAGCGCGGGCTGTCAGAATTTCGGTTTCACGGCGGCTCCGGTGCTTGAGATTTTATGGGGAACGGGCGCGCTGGCCTTGCTTTTCGTGCACAACATCGGGGTGGAAATCGCGATTTGGTCGGTGGGTATCATGATCATGAGCGGCGAGCCGGGAATTCCATGGCGGCGGCTGATCAACGGCCCGATCATCGCGGTGGTCATCGGGCTGGCGCTGGTGGCGGTGGGGTTGGACGACCAAGTGGCAGGGCCGGCAAGGAAGGTAATTTCGCTGATCGGCGTGGGGGCGTTTCCACTGGCGATCCTGATCACGGGCTGCACGATGATGGATCTGGCGGGCACGGAAAAACCGAACTGGCGGGTGCTCGCGGGCGGCGCGCTGGTGCGGCTGATCCTCGCACCGATGGCGATTCTGGCGGCGGCGAAATTTTTCCCGCTGCCGGTGGAGCTGCGGCAGGTGCTGGTGGTGCAGGCGGCGATGCCGGCGGGGATGTCGGCGATTCTACTGGCGCGGATGTATGGCGGGCGGCCTGCGGTTGCGGTGCAAATCGTGATCGCGACGACGGTGCTCAGTTTGCTCACGCTGCCGTGGATCATCACGTGGGGGAGCGAGTGGATCGGGCTGAAAGCCTTGTTGCCATGAGCAAGCCGGATGGCATTGAATCACGAAGATGACCGACCACTCCGCCATTCTCATCGACCTCGCGCTCGCCGAAGACATCGGCAGTGGCGATGTCACGTCACTTTATTTCATCCCGGAAGAGCGCCGGGCCTGCGCGTTCGTGGCGGTGCGCAAGGACGGCGTGGTGTCCGGAGTCGAACTGGCAGCGCGGGTTTTCAGCACGGCCGATCCCTCGCTGGTGGTGGAAATCCTCATTTCCGACGGCAGCCGCGTGGCTGCCGGGGCACTGTTGATCCGGGTGGAAGGCTCCGCCCGGTCTATTTTAACCGCCGAGCGGACAGCCCTGAATTTCCTCCAACACCTCAGCGGAGTTGCCACGCTGACCGCCCGCTACGTGGAGCAAGTGAAAGGCACCCGCGCCCGGATTCTGGACACCCGGAAGACGACGCCGGGTTACCGCTTGCTGGAGAAAAATGCCGTGCGCGACGGCGGCGGCACCAATCACCGGCTCGGCCTCTACGACCGCGCGATGGTGAAGGACAACCACTTAGTCGCCGAGGGCGGAACCGAAGCGATCCAAGCGGCGATCGACCAACTCAAGTCGGACAGCCCCGGAGTCGAGGTCGAACTGGAAGCGGACAGCATTGAGCAAGTCCGGACCTTCCTCGCGATGGACGGCGTTGATTTCATTCTGCTGGATAACATGAGCTTGGAGGAATTGCGCGCGGCCGTGGAAATGCGCGGAGAACGCGGCAAACCGCAGCTCGAAGCCAGCGGCGGCGTCACTTTGGAAACGCTGCGTGAGATCGCAGAAACCGGAGTGGATTTCATTTCCATAGGTGCCCTGACCCACTCGGCTCCGGCGCTCGACGTCGGACTGGATTTCGAAACCCTCTAGCCGATGACTCCCCAAGATTTCCCCGCGGTCGCCGCGGATTTCCCCGAACCGTTCCGCTTGCTGGTCCGCGAATCGGTGGAGTCCACCAACGACGAAGTCCGCATGCTCGCGCAGGCGGGAGCCGCGGACGGGCTCATCGTCCTCGCCGAGCGCCAGACCGCCGGCCGCGGACGGCGCGGAGCCGCATGGTTTTCCCCCGCCGGGGAATCGCTCGCGTTTTCAATTCTCATCCGCCCGCAGGAGCCGAAATCCCTGTGGCCGCGGTTCGCGCTCGCCGCCGGGCTCGCGGTGGCGGAGGCGGTGGAAACCTTCGGACCGCAAGCTGGCATCAAATGGCCCAACGACGTCTGGATCGGGCACCGGAAGACGGCGGGAATCCTCGTCGAAGCCGGATCGGATTTCGCGGTCGTCGGGATCGGCCTGAACGTCAACACCACCGGCTTCCCGCCCGAAGTTTCGGAAATCGCGACCTCGCTCCAGCTCGAAACCGCGCAGGTATTTTCCCGCGCCGAGGTGCTGGGGGCGATCATCCGGAAATTCGCCGGACGGCGGCGCCAAATCAGCCATGATTTCGAGGAATTGCTCTCCGCCGTGCGGCTGCGCTGCGTTTTGACGGGAAAACGGGTGAGCCTGACCACCGCGAGCGGACCGAGAATCGGCATCGTCGAGGGCATCGCGGCGGGCGGCGAACTGCTGCTCCGCAGCGAGCACGGGCTCGAGCGCC
Organism: Luteolibacter sp.; assembly: GCF_058122085.1. Taxonomy (NCBI): domain Bacteria; kingdom Pseudomonadati; phylum Verrucomicrobiota; class Verrucomicrobiia; order Verrucomicrobiales; family Verrucomicrobiaceae; genus Luteolibacter; species Luteolibacter sp. Next base: position 10,485 of record NZ_JBIKBQ010000022.1, read on the forward strand.
TGATCCAAGCCGACGAGGTGCGATTGCTGCCGCCATGAAATCCCAGGTTTCTTTTCAAACCAAGCGACACCAAGCTCCCTTCATGAAACTGAATCCTGCCGTCCTGCTCGCAGCGTTCTCCTGCCTTGTCATTTCCTCCTGCGCCTCCACCCAATCGGAAAAGCCCGAGCCCGTAAAATCCGTGCAGGAAGGCCCCAAACTGGTGGGCCGCGTCGCCTCTATTCCTGCGGACCGGCGCTTCGTTTTGATTCAAAGTTATGGCAAATGGAATATCGAGTCCGGCCGAATTCTCACCACCCGCGGCCCGGATGACCGGACCGCGAACCTCCGGACCACCGGCGAAACCCTCGGCGAATTCGCCGCGGCCGACCTCCAATCCGGCACCGTCGAAGTGGGCGACGCCGTCTATTCCCAGCATGTCGCCAAGCCTGCGGAGCTGTTAACAACTCCCGAACTGCCTCAACCTCAGACCGAAGCGCTTCCGGAAAATGTTCAAAAAAAATTAACTTTTCGTGAATTATTTGCTTCCAAAACCTCTTGGCTCTATGTATTTTCAAAAAGTCCCGCTTGAGAAATTGAGCACAGCCATAAAATATTTAATTTTAGAGTTGATTACTATCCGGGAAGCCGGGTAGCTTCTCTTTCGCAATGGCTGTGCCCCCTTACATGTCCCGAAACATGAACACTACAACCAGCCATAATGAAAACAATTAACGCCTCGGGCGCTTCGGTGAAAGCCGACGCGGACCGTCTTGCTGACTTCGTCCTGTTTACACAGCGGAGCTGCATCCTAAACCTGTCAACAGAACTCAACAAAGGGAACGTCTCGTTCCCGCAGTTCTTCCTCCTAACCTACCTATCCAGCGAAGAATATCTCACGATGTCCGACATTGCGAAAAAGATGGGCCACTCGACCGCCGCGGCCACCGGCCTAGTCGATCGGTTGGAGAAACTGTCCTACGTTGAGCGAGTCCACGCCGCCGAAGATCGCCGTAAAATCATGGTCCGCATCACCGTTAAAGGAATCGAACTCGTTTCGAAGATGCGCACGGAAATCGCGAACGACCTGGTGGGTATTCTGGCTGGAATGGATGAAGACCAGGCGGAAACCGTTGAACACACGAAGCGCGCCATCAGTGGCCGCGCGATCGCGTGATCAATAGTTTTCTCCTCTGAATAAACCAGCTTGGCGAATCCTCAGCGCCTCCGTTACCGTCCCCGGGTGACGGAGGCGTTCCCCTTTCTAGACCCGCTCAATTCGATCCCCGGCGTCCGCGCCGCTTGGGTCGGGCGCGTGGCGGACTTGCCCATCACCGGCGACCGGGATGAGGCGATGAATTTGCTGCGCCCGCATCATGCCGCCGCGGTGGCCGATTTCGCCGGAGCATCCGCGGAATGGTGGCGCGCGGAGCAAGTTCACGGCGTTTCCGTGGCGGTCGTCCCCGGAAGTCCGCAAATCCTCGCGCCCGACGGACTGCCGGTCGTTCCGGGCGTCGATGGATTGATTACCTGCAAACAGGGAATCGTGCTTGCGATTTACGCGGCGGACTGCGGTGCCATCTGGCTCGCGGACCGCAAGTCGGGCGCGATCGGGCTGCTACATTCGGGGAAAAAAGGCACCGAAGGGAATATTTTCGAAGCCGCACTCGACGTGATGGCCGCGCAATTCGGCACGCGCGCCGAAGACGTCACCGCCGTGCTCAGCCCGTGCATCCGCAAGCCCGACTACGACGTGGATTTCGCAGCTGAAATCGGCCACCAGGCCGCCCGCGCCGGTATCGCCGACTTTTCCGACTGCGGGCTCAACACCGCCGCCGACTTGGAACATTTTTACAGCTATCGTCGGGAACTTGGCAAAACCGGCCGCATGATGGCGCTCATTGTCCGCGATTTCCTCCCATGAACACCTTCACTCTCCAAGCTCCCGCCAAGCTAAATCTCTCGTTGCGCGTGCTCGGCAAGCGCGACGACGGATTTCATGAAATTGACACGTTGATGGTGAAACTGCCCGGTTTGGCCGACGAGCTCGAGTTCAGGCAAGCCGACGCATTTGCCTTCAAATGTGACGACCCAAGCGTCCCCGGCGATGAGGGAAATCTCGTCGTGAAAGCCGTGCGAGCCTACGAGTCCGCCGCCGGAATCCACTGCCGCTGCGAGATTTCGCTCAAGAAAGCCATCCCCCACGGTGCCGGGCTCGGCGGTGGCAGCAGCGACGCCGCCATGACCTTGCTGGGATTGAACCGGCTCCATGATTTCAAGCTCAGCGTGGATTCCATGCACGAACTCGCCGCGTCGCTCGGCTCGGACATCCCGTTTTTCCTCACCACCGGAGCCTCCCGCTGCACCGGACGCGGGGAAAAAATCGAACCCGTCCCCTCTCCCCCGCCCATGACGGTCTTGCTCCTCAAGCCATCCTTCAGCGTCCCGACGCCGGACGCTTACGGCCGATGGAAACAATCGCTGGAGCTTCCCGGCGTGCGTTACGCCGCTCAGGACATCGAGGGCGTTTTGCTTTCAAACGATCTCGAGCGTCCCGTTTTCGAAAAACACCGCTTCCTCGCCGAGCTCAAGCAATGGCTGCTCGCACGCAGGGAAACCGCCGCCGCGCTGATGAGCGGCTCCGGTTCCACGGTTTTCGCAGTCCTGAATGACGGAGCCGATGCGGACGCCCTCGCCAAATCCGCCCGCCACGAACTCGATCCCGGCCTGTGGCATTGGGCGGGCCGGACCGAAGGACCGGACTGAGTCATAAAATGCACGCCTCGTTTGACAAGTAACGACGCTTCCCTCTAGGTTGCCCGTCCCGACGCCGAAGTCGGTCCAATTTATCATGAACATTGTTGTCGAAAAGTTGCCAAAGTGCGTCGCCACCCTTCGCGTTGAAATTCCAGCGGACAAAGTCCAAGGCGAGCGCGAGCAAATCGTCAGAGGCTATGCCAGCAAGGCCCGCGTCCCCGGCTTCCGCCCCGGCAAAGCGCCACGCACGGTTGTCGAAAAGCGCTTCCAAAAGGAAATCGCCGAGGAACTCAACGGCGCGCTCATCAACGAGGCCTACGACGAAGCCCTCAAACAGGAGTCCCTCCACGTCCTCGACTTCGGCGTGCCGGAAGACGTCACCACCCACCCGGACGGCAGCATCACTTTCGTCGCCAAGCTCACTCTCGCGCCCGAAGTCACTGTCCCTGAATACAAGGGCGTCAGCGTGACCGTCCCGCCGCTCGCGGTGCCGGACGAGGAAATCGAAGCCCAGCTCACCGCGCTCCAGGAGCGTTTCGCAGATTTCAACGCCATCGAAGGCCGCCCCGCCGCCATGGGCGACTTCGCCGTCATCGACTACACCTCGACCGTCGAAGGCAAACCGACCGAGGAATTCCTCGGCAAACCCGCCGGCTACCTCACCGGCCGCGAAGGCTTCTGGGTCCGCCTCGATGAAAAGGCCTTCCTTCCCGGATTCGCCGGTCAGCTAGTCGGCATGAATGCCGACGATTCCCGTGAAATCACCATCACCCTTCCCGAAGATTTCCCGGTCAGCGAACTCGCCAACAAGGAAATCGTTTTCCAAACCGTCCTCAAGGAACTCAAGGAAGCCATCCTTCCCGCCCTCGACGACGAGATGGCCAACCGCCTCGCCCCCGGCAAAACGATGGCCGACATCAAGGAAATCATCCGCGATAACATGGCCGGCGAACGCGACCGCAAAATCTCGGACATGAAAGTGAACCAGATCGTCGCGCACTTCAACGCACAGGTCGATTTCGAGCTGCCGGAAGAACTCATCACCCAGGAAACGCAAAGCCAGGCCGACGCCATGGTGAAACGCGGAGTCCAGTCCGGCATGACCGAAGGCGAGATCGAATCCCAACAGGACGAAATCTTCGCCAGCGCCGGCCAACAAGCCGTCTCCAACCTCCGCACCAACTTCATCCTCCAGGAAATCGCGCGGATTGAAAAAATCACCGTGTCCGACTCCGAGCTGATCAATCATCTCGCCCAAATCGCGACCCAGCGCAAAGTCGCCCCGAAAAAATTCATCAAGGACATGCAACGCGCCGGCCGCATCCAGAACATCCGCAGCTCGATGACCATCGGCAAGACCATTGACTTCCTCGTCGAGCACGCGAATGTAGTCGAATCCGCAGAAACCCCCATCAATGACTAACTTCCAATCACCTTCCATGAGCTCATCCGCCCCGCGCAACAGCTACTACGTCCCCGTCGTCATCGAGCAGGACGCGCGCGGCGAGCGCTCGTTCGACATCTACTCGCGCCTCCTCAAGGACCGCATCATCTTCATCGGCACGCCGATCGATGACTTCGTCGCCAACTCGGTGATCGCCCAGCTACTGTTCCTGCAAATGCAGGACCCGAAAAAGGACATCCACATTTACATCAACTCCCCCGGCGGCTCCGTCACCGCCGGCCTCGCGATGTATGACACGATGCAATTCCTCACCTGCGACGTGAACACCTACTGCATCGGCATCGCCGCATCCATGGGCTCGGTGCTCCTCACCGCCGGCACCAAGGGCAAACGTTTCTGCCTGCCGAACTCCCACGTCATGATCCACCAGGTTTCCGGCGGCGCGCAGGGAACGGCTTCCGACGTCGAGCGCACCATCGGCTTCATGTTCAATCTCAAGAAGCGCCTCAATGGAATCCTTGCCTTTCACACCGGCAAATCCATCGAGCAGGTCGAAAACGACTCGGACCGCGACAATTACATGACCGCCGAGCAATCCGTCGCCTACGGTCTCGTGGACAAAGTCCTCGAAAGCCGCAAACAGCTGCCGGACACCGTCGTCGCGGCCATCGAGGAGAAAAAGCCTGAAGCTTGATCCCGCTGAATTCCCAACACCCTCATCTGATATCACCCCATGGCCCGCGCTTCAAATCTGACGATGTGCTCCTTCTGCGGAAAGAGCCATTCGGAGGTTAAAAAACTGATCGCCGGTCCCGGTGTGTATATCTGCAACGAGTGCATCGAGGTTTGCTCCAACATTCTCGAAAAGGAACTCGGCGGCACTCCGGCCAAAGGCAAAACCCCTGCGGAAAAACCCGGTTTCAAGATTCCCTCCCCGGCCTCCGTCCTTGCCAAGCTCAACGAGCACGTCATCGGTCAGGAAAACGCCAAAAAGGTGCTCTCTGTCGCCGTTTACAATCACTATCAGCGCCTCCGCCAGGACCAGGCCAAGGTCAGTGACGAGTTCAAGGACGTGGAGATCGAGAAGTCGAACATCATGCTTCTCGGCCCGACAGGTTCCGGAAAAACCCTGCTCGCCCGCACGCTCGCCCGCGTGCTCGACGTGCCGTTCTGCATCGTGGACGCCACCACGCTCACCGAAGCCGGCTACGTCGGCGAGGACGTGGAAAACATCATCCTGCGCCTGCTGCAAGCCTCCGACTTCGACGTCGCCCGCGCCGAGCGCGGCATCATCTACGTTGACGAGATCGACAAGATCGGCCGCAAGACCGAGAACGTCTCGATCACCCGCGACGTCTCCGGCGAGGGCGTCCAACAGGCTTTGCTCAAGATCCTCGAAGGCACGATCTGCAACGTCCCGCCGCAGGGCGGCCGCAAGCATCCCCAACAGGAATACATCCAGGTCAACACCGAGAAAATCCTCTTCATCGTCGGCGGCGCGTTCGTCGGTCTCGAAGACATGGTCCGCCGCCGCCTCGGCAGCAATACCCTCGGTTTCCACGCGGACACCTCCAAGGAAAACCTCGACGATCCGTCCGTGAACGTCCTGGAAAAAGTCCAACCGGAAGACCTCCTCCACTTCGGCCTCATCCCGGAATTCATCGGTCGCATCCCGGTCATTTCCGCGCTCAGGAAACTGACGGAAGATGAGCTGATCTCGATTCTCACCGAACCGAAGAACGCCTTGGTCAAACAATATGGCAAGCAACTCGCCATGAACGGCGTGAAGCTGCGGGTCACGCGGGACGCCCTCCAGGCCCTCGCCGAAGAAGCCGTCCGCCGCGGCACCGGAGCCCGCGCCTTGCGCTCGATTTTCGAAAAGTTGATGCTCGAAGTCATGTTCGACATCCCTTCGCGCGAAGACATCGACACCGTGACCATCAACCGCCAGGTAGTGACCGGCGAGCGACCTCCCAGCATCCGCCGCAAGCGTGCGGACCAGGACGCTGCCTGATTAAACCGGAAATCCCTGCCGGTTTTTCCGTCCATCCGCTACTTGTCAGAACCCGTTTTCCGGCGGCAATCCGAGCTTGATTTGCCCGTTCGAATGGCTAATCTGCTGGCGCGCTGTGCGTTAGTCGCCCAGTGGCAGAGCAACCAACAACCAAATAACTACATGAACACCGTCAAATTCCTCGTCATCGCTGCAGCAGCTTCTGTCCTCGCGGCCTCCTGCTGCCCAAGCGCACCAGCACCGGCCCCAGCTCCAGTGCACGCTACCAAGTAATCCAGCTTCCAAAAGCCCGGCCCGCCTCCATGGTGGACCGGGCTTTTTCGTGCCTCCAAGTCATCCACATTCTGCCGCACGCATCGCATTTCGCGCTTTTCGCTTCCCCCGTGGCTGGCTAGCCTCACGGCCATGTTGATAAAATCCATCGCCGCTCTCGCCACCTTATTAGGAGCCTCCCTCACCCTTCAGGCCGCCCCGTCGCACCGGCTGTTGTTTTTCACCAAGTCGAGCGGTTTCGAGCATGAGGTGATCTCGTGGAAAAAAGGCCAGCCCAGCTTCGCGGAACAAATCTTCACCGGGCTCGGCACCAAGCACTCCTGGGAGTTCGTGTTTTCCAAGGACGGTTCGAAATTCTCGCCCGAATATCTAGCCGGCTTCGACGCGGTCGTTTTCTATACCTCCGGCGACCTCACCACGCCGGGAACCGACGGCCAGCCCGCGATGACTCCCGCCGGCAAGCAAGCCCTCTTGGACTACGTCAAAGGCGGCAAGGGATTCATCGGCCTGCACTCTGCCAGCGACAGCTTCCACACCGCTAACGAATCGAAAAAAGGCCCCGACCGCTACCTCAACCACGGCAAGGACGCCGATCCATATGTCTGCATGCTTGGCGGCGAGTTCATCATCCACGGTGCCCAGCAGGTGGCCAATCCTCCATTCGTGGCACCCAAGAAGTAATCGCGAAAGGCTCCCTCCTCGGAAACCCTTCGTTTTCACCGGCCTTTCCGCACTTTGCCGGTTGCACGGATTCGCTGGCGTGCCAAACTGCCGCATCAAATCGATGACAACTGATAACTTGCAAGAGCGGATCGCGGGGACGAGTGGCTGGATCCAAGCGGTGAAGGAGGAAATGGGCCAGGTGCTGGTCGGTCAGGAACGACTGGTGGACCGCTTGCTGATCGGGCTGCTTTGCAACGGCCACATCCTGCTCGAAGGCGTGCCCGGATTGGCCAAAACCCTGGCGGTCAAGGCGCTTTCCGGCTCGCTGCACGCCACCTTCGCCCGCTTCCAGTTCACTCCCGACCTGCTCCCCGCCGACTTGGTGGGCACGATGGTTTACCACCCGCAGGAAACCAAATTCGAGCCGAAGCTGGGACCGATTTTCAACAACCTCATCCTCGCCGATGAAATCAACCGGGCTCCGGCGAAAGTCCAGTCCGCGCTGCTCGAGGCGATGCAGGAGCGCCAAGTGACGCTCGGCGACCGCTCGTATCCCCTGCCCAAACCCTTCCTCGTGCTGGCGACCCAGAACCCCATCGACCAGGAAGGCACCTATCAGCTTCCCGAAGCCCAGCTTGACCGCTTCCTCCTCAAGGTCACCGTCGGCTATCCGTCGAAGGACGAGGAGCTAGAAATCCTCGACAAGATGGCGACCTCGACCCCGCCCTATCAGACAAGGTCGGTGGCGACTCCCGAGCAGGTGTCAGCCTCGCGGGAACTGGTCAACGAGGTTTACATCGACCCGGCGATCCGCAAATACATCGTGCAGATCATCCACACGACGCGCTTCCCGGGACTCGTGGATGCGCCGCTGAAAAACCTCGTCCGCTCCGGTGCCTCGCCGCGGGGCACCATCAACCTCGCGCTAACGGCACGCGCGCGGGCCTTCATGCAAGGCCGCGCGTTTGTCACGCCGCAGGACGTGAAGGACATGGCGCTCGACGTCCTGCGCCACCGGATTCTCCTCACCTATGAGGCGGAGGCGGAGGAAATGACCACCGACTCGGTGATCGAGCGGATCATGCACAAGGTCGCCGTCCCCTGAGTCTTTTGCAGATGCTGACGGACGAACAGATCGAGGAAATGATGGCGCGCGTGCGCAAGCTCGAGCTCAAGGCCCGGCGCTTGGTGCGCGAGTCGTTCTCCGGCGAATACCTGTCATCGTTCCGCGGGCAGGGCCTGGATTTCGACGATTTCCGCGAATACCAGCACGGCGACGAAGTGCGCTTCATCGACTGGAACGTGACCGCGCGGATGAACGCGCCGTTCGTCAGGAAGTTCCGCGAGGAGCGCGAGTTGTCGGTCGTGATCGCCGTGGATGTCTCCGGCTCGGCGGACTACGGCAGCGTCTCTCTCAGCAAGCGCGAGGTCGCGGCGGAGACCGCGGCGGTGCTCGGATTCAGCGCGCTGCACAACGGAGACAAGGTCGGGTTGCTCGTCTTCGCCAACGAGCCGATCCTTTTCATCCCGCCGGAAAAAGGCAGTCGCCACCTGCTGCGGATGATCCGCGAAATCCTCGTCGCCAAACCGGAAAAACCCGGCACTTCGGTGTCCGAAGCCTGCGATTTCCTGGTCCGGACCTTGCGCCGGAAGTCGGTGATTTTCCTGATCTCCGACTTTTTCTCCGACCCGCTGGAGAAGCCGATCGGCAAGCTGGCGAAGAAACACGAGACTATCGCGCTGCGCGTCCTCGACCCGCTGGAAGCCAAGCTGCCGAAGGGCGGCAAGGTGGTGATGATCGATCCGGAAACGGGCATGGAAACGCTGGTCAACACCAGCAATCCGAACCTGCGGATGGGCTACGCAAAGCTGATGAAGAGACAACTCGAAGGCGTCGCGGCGATTTTCAAGAAGCACGGCATCGACTCGGCGGACTTGAAAACCGACGGCGACACGCTGGCCGCGCTTCACCAACTCTTGAAAAAACGCAGCCGCAAACGCTCCGGATAGAATGAACGAGAAGTCCGGCAGTTTTGAATTACTCGAACCAAGCCCGCCCGAGGCCTTGGTCCCGGATTCATGGGTCGAGCCATGGACGATCGCCGCGGCGGTCGCGCTGCTTGTCGTGGTGCTCGTGGTTTTGATTTTTAAAAGGAAGAAGGCCGCGCCCCTCGATCCGCTGGCCATGCGGAGGGCCGCCTACGCGGAAGCCACCGCGGCGCTCGGAGAAATCGATGCCGTCCCGGCGCGCGATGCGGCGGTGCGGTCGTCCCTGATCCTGCGGAAATATCTATCCGTCGCCGCGGGCGACCCCGCCTTGTTCGAGACCCACGAGGAAACCATTTCCCGGCACGACGCGCTGAAGGATTTTTCGGAAGAGGCCCGCGCGACCGCCGGCCAGGGATTCGCCCGACTCGCATCCTTGAAATACGCCGCTGAAATCCCCAACGCCGCCGCCAGCGAAATCGTCGCAGAATCACGAGCGCTGCTGGAAACCCTGCACCACGGATTCCGGGCATGAGCGCGTTCCTCGAACACTTCCGTTTCGCCCAGCCGGGCTGGCTGTTGCTGCTCTTGCCGGCATTCCTGTTGCTCGCGCTCCGCCGCGGAAAGGGCTCGGAGGCGGCCGTGGTCTTCCCGAACCTATCAATTCTTGTCAGCCTCGGACACCAGGTCCGGCGGGTGGCGTGGAGCCTCGGGCTGCCGCTCGCCTACCTCGCGTTGTTTTGCTCTATCATCTCGATGGCCCGCCCCGTTTGGCGCAACGAGTATCAAAGCCGCTCGGCCAGCGGCATCGACATCATGATCGCCTTCGACGTCTCGCTTTCGATGGACATCGACGACTTCGTCGATCAGGGCGAGCGGGTGAAACGCATCGATGTCGCGAAAAAAGTGGTCGATGATTTCATCGGCCGCCGCCCGGAAGACCGCATGGGACTGGTCGCCTTCGCCGGCAGGCCGCGCGACGCCAGCCCGATCACGCTCGACCACCGGTGGCTGAGAAGATCGCTGAACGAACTCCGCCTGAACGACCAGCGCGACATGGGCACCATCAAGGAACAAGGCACCGCGATCGGTTCCGCCCTCGCAGCCGCCGCCGTCCGCCTGGAAGCCCGCGACGCGAAGAGCAAGATCATCGTCCTCATCACCGACGGTGCGAGCAACTCGGGGAAAATCTCGCCGATCGAGGCCGCCGAACACGCGAAGACGCTCGGCATCAAGATCTACACGGTGGCCATCGGCACGACCGAGGGCCGGGTGGACCCGAGCATCATGCGCTTCCCCTATCAGGAGTTTGACTTGCCCACGCTCAAGAAAATCGCGGAGCTCACCGGCGCGGAGCACTATTGGGCGCAGGACCTCGCCGCGCTGAAGAAGACCTTCACCACCATCGACAACCTCGAAAAAACGGATGCGAAAAGCCTGACCGTGATCGACGATACCGAGCTGTTCCCCTGGTTTGTGGGCGTCACTTTGCTCGCCGCCTTGGGTTCCGCGGTTTATATGGCCCTGAATCCTCCTCCTGCCGCCTGATCCTATGAATTTCGCCCAACCCGGCTGGCTCGCCTTGCTGATCCTGCTCCCCGTCCTGGGAGTTGGCGCGGTGCTTGCTTCGCGCCTGCGCAAGCAGCAGTGGGCGGCCTTCGTGGCCCCGCGGCTGCGGGAAACCTTGCTCAAGCGCGGCAGTCCGCTGCCCCGCTGGTTCGCCCTGTTTTTCCTCCTAACCGCCTGTGCGGCCCTGGTCATCGCGCTCGCCCGTCCCCGAGGCGACGCCGGCACCAGGACCGAGAAAACGCTCGGCCGGAACATCATGATCGCCCTCGACATTTCAAAGAGCATGCGGGTCAGCGACGTCAAACCCGACCGGCTCACCCAGGCGAAAGTCGTCATCTACGAACTGATGGAAACCATGCCTAACGAGCGCATCGGCTTCCTCGGATTCGCCGGCAACCCGTACGTTTACGCGCCTCTCACCATCGACCACAGCGCCGTGCGCGAGACCATCGACCAGATCGATGAAACCTGGGCTCCGCTCGGCGGCTCCGATCTCGCCGCCGCCGTCCACCTCGCGACCGAGACCTTGAAAAAAACCGGCCAGAAAAACAACGCGCTCGTCATCCTCAGCGACGGCGAGAAACACGAGGGTGACCTCGACGCGATGATCGCGGAAGCCGAGCGGTCCGGCGTTTACATCATCGCCATCGGAGTCGGCACCGAAGACGGCGGCTTCGTCCCGAATTCCGATTTCCCGAACGGCCAGATGATCGATCGCTCGGGCCGCACCGTCATCAGCCGCCTGCAAGGCGACGTGATGCGCAAACTCGCGGAAGGCACCAAGGGCCGCTTCACCATCGCCGGCTCGGGGCTCGATGTGCCCGGGATGGTGAAATCCGTGGTGAGTGGACTGGATGCCTTTGAAATGGAAGGCCGCGAGCGCCGGATCTCGATCGAGTTCTATCAGTGGCTGGTTTTTCCCGCGATCCTGTTCCTCGCCGTCTCGATCGTCGCGGGCACGCGGTGGAAGGGAATCCGCGCGGCGATCCTCCTCACCGGCGGCTTCCTGACGATCAACCACGCGCAAGCCGGCGACGCGTCCGACGCCAAGGCCGCGCTGGCCGGGCAGCACTACGAGCAAGCCCGCGACGCCTATCACAAACTCGCCGGAGAATCGAAATTCCGCGAAACCCAGGCCCGCTACCGCCTCGGCGAGGCGGCCGCCGCCTATCGCGCGGGAGACTTCCGCAGCGCGCGCACCGCCTTCAGCCAGTCGTTGCTGTCGAGTGACTCGGTAGTCCAGGCGGGCGGACACACGGGCATTGGAAATTCCTTGTTCCAGCTCGGCTGGAAGGGCCTCTCCGGCGATGCCTATCCAAGCGCCCCGCAATCGGTCCCCGACCTCGCCCGCTTCGACACCATCGTCAAGGAAGCCCTCGCCAAACTGCGCGAATCCGAGTTCCCCGAGGAAGGCGAGGCGGGCGGATACGTCAAGATCGAGTCGCTCGTCACCAACTGGGCGGATGCGGTTAGGCACTATGATTCCACGCTTACCCTGTTTCCTTCCGACAAGATCGCCCGCAAAAACCGCGAGCTGACAATGACCTATCTCAAGCGGCTTGGGGAATTGCTGGATCAGGAAAAGCAAGACACCGAGCAATCCATGCCGCAACCCCAACCCGGCGAAGGCCAACCCCAACAGGGCGAGGGCGAACCGAAAGAAGGGGAAGAGGGTAAAGACGGCCCCAAGCAACCCGGCCAAAAAGGCGACGGCGAGAAGGAGCCCAAAGCAGGCAAAGGCGATGACGGGGAGAAGAAAGACGACGCTCAGAAAGGCAAGGCTAAGGACAAGAAAGACGGGGACAAAGAAGGCGAAAACCCCAACGAGTCGCCCCAAGAACGCGCCCACCGGATTCTCAAGGAAAACGCCGACCTCGAAAAAGGCCCGCTCACTCCGGGCCGGCGCGAGTTCCGCGACGCGGAGAAAGATTGGTAACATCATGAACACTTTGAAACATTCCATCCGAGCCTTCCACGCCGTCGCCGCCTGGATCCTTCTCAGCGCCCATGCCCACGGCCAGACGACGTGCCGGCTTTCCACCTCTTTTCTCGCACGCGGCGAGCAAGCCTTGCTCGAGATCTCCGTGGCCGGCGGCCTGCCTAACGAAATCCCCGCCCCCCCCGGAATCAAGAACATCGCCATCCAAGCCTCCGGCCGCGGCCCGCAAACAAGGATGCTGCCAGGCAGGAGACTGGAGTATGTCTTCGACTACATCGTCTCCGGCTATGAAACCGGCAAATACGTCATCCCGCCGGTCGAGGTGATGGTGGACGGCGGCAAGGTGCTAACCGAACCCCTTGATTTCGTGATCTTCAATCCGGACGAACTCCAATGGTCCGAAGTCCAGGCCGGCGGGAAAACCATCCGCTACGCCAGTTCGTTCCGCGTCCTGAACGACAAGCCTTTCGAAAACGAAACCACGACCACTGAAATCAAGCTCTTCGTTCCCGAAGAGATGATCATCGAGGACTGGGGGATTCCGGATTTCGAGCGTGACGGCGTGGCGGCATGGCGCTTCCAACCCTCCCCCATGCGCAGCAGGATCAACCTGTTAGGAATGCGCTACGTCTCGGTCGCCTACCCGAGCACGATCACTCCGACCCGCAGCGGAAAAATCGCGATTGGCCCGGCGAAAATCCGCTTGATGACTCGCGAGATGGTCATGGACCCATTCCCGCGCCAAGTCAGCGCCGAAGTCTATCTGCAGGTTCCCAAGCTTGAAATCGAGTCGATCCCGCTGCCAGAAGGCGCGCCCGAGGGATTTGAAAACGCCGTGGGCAGCTTCCGACTGAGTGCCAGCACCACCGCGACCGAGGTCCAGGAGGGCGACCCGATCTCGGTCGATCTGATCGTCAGCGGCAGCGGCAATCTCGACACGTTGCGGCCGCCTCAACTCGAAAACTCCGCCGGTTGGAAAATCTACGGCACCACCACCGAACAACGCGGCGACGAGCGCCGCCAACTTTCCGGCAACGTCGTTTTCCACCAATCCATCCGCCCCTTGGAAATGAAGTCGGAAATCCCGCCATTCCGCCTGGCCTACTTCGACCCGAAGGACGAAACCTACAAGACCCTGACGACCGAGCCCATCGCACTGAAAATGCGGCCGAACACCTCGCCGGGCACCAACCCCGCCGCAGCCATCCAGGCTCTGCCAGTCCCCTTCGAACGCATGACCGACATCCTGGCAGTCCTCCGCCCGGCGCAACTCACCGTGCCCGCCGTCCCCGCGATTCCCGGATGGTTAGGCCACGCTGCCGGCGCGTTGCTCGCGCTCACCCTCATCGCCAAGGCGCTCTGGATGCGCTACGGCCCACGCCTCAGGAAGAACCCCGCCCGCGACGCGCGGATGTGCGAGCTGCGGGAGATCGAGAAAACCCCGCCCGCCGATGACACGCGTTTCCTCAAATCCGCCGGAGCTTTTATCGAGCGCCATCTCGGTGAGAATCCGGCACCGGACATCCAAGCCATTCTCGCCGAGCGCGACGCCGTCTGCTTTCTAGCCGGCAAGCCGAAAGCCGCGCTCGATCCCAATCGCCGCAATCAAATCCTCAAGCTCCTCCGCCAGGCGGCGCTCGCGTTCGCGTTCATCGCCGCGCTCGGTTTCAGCCCGCACGCACGCGCGGAAGACGCCGCCACTCAAGCATTAAAAGCCTACGAGTCCGCGAAATACGACGACGCCGTGCAGCTCTGGCTCGGCGCCGGAAACTACCAACAACTCTCCGCCGACACGCTCTATAACATCGGCAACGCCTGTTACCGCTCCGGCTCCCCCGGCCACGCCGCGCTCTATTACCGCCGTGCGCTCGCCCGCGATTCCGGCCACCAGGAAGCCCGCCAGAACCTCCGCTTCATCGAGCGGAAACACGGCGCCATCGTTGTCCATCGCCCGGAATACCAATACGCGCTCGCCCGCTTTCCCCTCTCCGCCTGGCAGGCTACCTGTTGGACCGGTCTCTGGCTGTGCGGCCTCGCGTTGCTCGTATTCCCCGCGACCCGTCCCGGCGCGCGGCTGCGGGTCGCCGCCGTCGGAGCCCTCGTGCTGGCTCCTCTGCTCGTATCCGTCGGCGCGCTCGGCTGGCGTTATTTCCCGAACGACGCCGAGTTCGCTCCGCTCGCCAAACAAGCCGTCATCATCGCGGAAAAAACCGCGCTCCACACCGATGCCGCCCGCACCGCGCCCGAGGTCATCGACGCGCCGCCCGGCTCGCTCTGCGAAATCATCACCGAGTCCGGCCGCTGGGTCTATGTCGCCTTCGCCACCAAAACCCGCGGCTGGGTGCCCGCCGAAGCCATCGAAAAAGTCGTGCCGGAAAAGCCCCCCGAGCCGCCGAAATTCCGCAAACCCAAAGCCGACGGCAAATCCGCCTGACGCGCTCTGAAGAGTTGCCAACACCGATTGATTCGGCAGTATCTTCAACATGAAAGTCAAAAAAGCCGTCATCACCGCCGCCGGTAAATCCCAGCGCACTTTACCGCTCCAAACCCTCGTTGACCGGGACGGCACTTCCAGATCCGCCCTCGCCATTCTCGCCGATGAAATCACCGCCGCCGGCATCGAGGAAATCGCCGTCGTCATCTGCCCAGGCGACGAGGCAGCCTACGTTGAGGCCGCCGGCCCGCATGCCAGCCACATGCGGTTCATCGAGCAAACGGAAGCCCTCGGTTACGGCCACGCCGTCCACTGCGCCGCCTCGTTCACCGGTGCCGACCCGTTCCTGCTCATGGTCGGCGACCACCTCTATCTGAGCCGCACCGAGACGTCTTGCACCGCCCAGCTCCTCGCCACCGCCACCACGGAAAAGTGCTCCGTGTCCGCCGTCCAGGCCACCCACGAGAGCAAGCTCCCGCTCTACGGCACCATCGGCGGCCGCCGCGTCCCCGGCAGCGATCTTCTCTATCAAATCGAGACCGTCATCGAGAAACCCACTCCCACCGAGGCCGAGCAAAAACTCGTCGTCCCCGGACTCCGCGCCGGCAACTACCTCTGCTTCTTCGGCCTCCACGTCCTCACCCCGACGGTCATGGAAACTCTCGCCCGCCAGCTTGTTGACGGCCGCGCGGACCTTTCCAGCGCCCTCTCGGAAATCGCCCGCGGCGAGCGCTACCTCGCCCACCAGCTGCAGGGCCGCCGCCACGACATCGGCGTCCACTACGGCCTGCTCACCGCCCAGCTCGCGCTCGGCCTTGCCGGAAGGGACCGCGACGAAATCCTCACCAACATCGTCGAACTCCTCGCCCAATCCCACGCCTAACCGCAACCGGCCATGGCCCTGCTCACCCTCATCACCTCGCCGGACGCCGCCGTCCGCGACCTCTCGCTCGACGCCGCCTGCGAGAAACTCAGCCTCGCCGAGCTCCTCGCCGAGGCCGACGCGCTCGACGCCTTCCGCCGCACCAGCGAGAATCTCTATCACCGCGTCCGCGCCCTGTTGTTCCTCTACTCCATCCACCGCTTCCACCTGCCGCTGCGCCTCGTGGACGGCAACCATCCGGTTGCCATCCCCTTCAAAGGCTACGAAAACCTACTCGAACGCCGCTTCGAGGAAGCCATCGACGTTTTCCTCAAAACCCAGCGCGCCGAAACCCCGAGCGACGGCATTTCCAGCGCCCTCGCCTCCGTCTATCAGCGGCTCGCCTTCCAGACGCTCGCCGACCAGGTCCGCCGCAGCGTCCGCAGCGTGAGCGGGAACCAATGGATGTTCCGCATGGGCCACCCGGCCGACCAACCGCTGCGCATCCGTCCGGAAATGACCCGGCGCGATCCCGCCACCGGCACCTATCCGATTCTCCGCGAGCGCACGCCCGTCCGCATGGACCTCACCCATTGCGGCTGGAGCGACATCTTCTTCCTCGGCATGGACTACCCCGAGGGCGCCAAGGTCCTCAACATCTCCATCGACCTCGCCGTCCACGGCCGCGACAAGTCCCCCAGCCCGCCGGTCGAAGCCAGCCTGCGCATCATCGAGGAACCCATCCTCCGACTCACCAGCGTCGATCTCGGCTGCAGCGCGGAAATTTCCAGCCTCAACGAGGTCTTCGATTTCGCCAAAGACTACCTCGGCCTGCTCAAGGCCGCCGTCATCGCCAGCGGCATCGTCCCGCCCGGCATCGAGGGCTCCGGCCAGAGCCTCGCCGACCTGCTAGCCCGCGTCGTCGGCCCGGGAAAAGGCCTCGAACTCGTCTCCAACGTCAACAACATCCCCAAAGGCTCGCGCCTCGCCGTTTCCACCAACCTGCTCGCCGCGCTCATCAGCGTCTGCATGCGCGCCACCGGCCAGGCCCGTTCGCTCACCGGCCCGCTGGAGGAAAACGAGCGCCGCATCGTGCTCGCCCGCGCGCTGCTCGGTGAGTGGATCGGCGGCTCCGGCGGCGGCTGGCAGGACTCCGGTGGAGTGTGGCCCGGCATGAAACTCATCCAAGGCACCTTCGCCACGGAAGGCGATCCGGAATTCGGCATCTCCCGCGGCCGACTCATGCCCACCCACAAAGTGCTCGATGACACCGACGTCCCGGCCGACGCCCGCAAAAAGCTACAGGACTCGCTCGTGCTGGTCCACGGCGGCATGGCGCAGAACGTAGGTCCCATCCTGGAAATGGTCACCGAGAAATACCTGCTGCGCAGCGGCCCCGAGTGGATCGCCCGCCAGCAGACGCACGGCATCCTCGACCGCATTCTATCCGCCCTCCACACCGGCGACATCCCGGCCATCGGCGCGGCCACCACCGAGAATTTCCGTCAGCCCATCCAGACCATCATCCCGTGGGCCAGCAACCTCTACACCGAGACACTCATCGAGAAAATCAGCGGCGAGTTCGGCTCCGACTTCTGGGGATTCTGGATGCTCGGCGGCATGGCCGGCGGCGGCATGGGCTTCATCTTCGCCCCCGAGAGGAAAGCCGAGGGCCAGCAACGCCTCCAGGCCATCATGTCCGAAACCAAGAAAATGTTAGCCTCCGCACTGCCCTTCGCCATGGAGCCGGTCGTTTACGACTTCGCCATCAACGAGCGCGGCACTTGGGCAGATCTGCTAGCCGGTGAGGACGCGCTGATGCCGTCCGGCTACTACAGCTACATCGTCCCCCAGCTGTTGCGCAAAGGCCGCCACGAACTCTCGCCGCTGCGCCTCGCCGAGCTCGACCACTTCGCCACCGCCTGCCGCGACCACCCCGAGCTCCGCGGCATGGTGCAAACCTTGTTCGACTCCATCTTCCCCCGCAGCAAGGGGAAAAGCCGCAACAGCGAATCCCTCGCAGAAATCCTCGCGCAATTCGGCTTCGACCGCACCGCCCACGAACAGATCCGCGCTGACCTCAAGGCCGGGCGAATCGGCCTCGCCCAGAACCGGCTGCCCGCGAACGCCATCATCGAGGACGTCCACGACACCGACCTCACCCAGGCCGATTCCATTTCCGCCGCCTCGCGTGAAAAAGGCCTCGCCGCCTTGAAAAACGGCGAAGTCGCCGTCGTCACCCTCGCCGCCGGAGCCGGCTCCCGCTGGACCCAGGGCGCGGGAGTGGTGAAAGCCCTGCACCCGTTTTGCAAACTCGGCGGCCGTCACCGTTCGTTCATCGAGACCCACCTCGCCAAAAGCCGGAAATCCGGCCGCGAGGCGGGCATGCCGATTCCCCACATCTTCACCACCAGCTACTTCTCCCACGACCCCACCCAGCGCTTCCTCACTCATTACGAAAATTACCACTACGAGGGCCCGCTCTATCTCTCGCAGGGGAAATCCATCGGCCTGCGCACCGTGCCCACCGTCCGCGACCTGCGCTTCGCCTGGGAGGAAATGCCCCAGCAGGTGCTTGACGTGCAACAGCAAAAAGTCCGCGACTCGCTGCGCACCGCCCTGCTCGGCTGGGCGGAATCCACCGGCGAGGCCAGCGACTACACCGACAACCTGCCGCTCCAGTGCCTCCACCCCGTCGGCCACTGGTATGAAGTGCCCAACCTCTTGAGAAACGGCACCCTCGCCGCACTTCTCGCAGAACGCCCTCAGCTCCAAACTCTTGTCCTCCACAACATCGACACCGTCGGCATGAACGTGGATCCCGCGCTGCTAGGCCACCACCTCGACAGCGGTGCCGGACTCAGTTTCGAAGTCATCACCCGCCGCCTCGAAGACCGCGGCGGCGGCCTCGCCCACGTCAACGGCCGCCCGCAGCTCGTCGAAGGCCTCGCCATGCCGCGCGAGGAGGACGAATTCAATCTCTCCTACTATAACAGCAACACCTGCTGGATCCAGATCGACGCCCTGCTCCAAGCCTTCCATCTCACCCGCGCCGACCTCACCGACCTCGAAAAAGTCAACACCGCTATCCGCAACCTCGCCGCGCGGATGCCCACTTACATCACTCTCAAGGACGTGAAAAAGCGCTGGGGCCACGGCCAGGAAGACATCTTCCCCGTCTGCCAGTTCGAAAAGCTCTGGGTGGACATGAGCAACCTGCCGTCCTTGGAAACCAAATACATCGCCGTCCCCCGCCTCCGCGGCCAGCAGCTCAAGGACCCGTCCCAGCTCGACGGCTGGCTCCGCGACGGCTCCGCCGCGTATCTGGAAGGGCTGTGCGAGTGGTGAAATAAGATCGGATGGGGTCACGGGGCGCAATCCCCGTGCCCCCATCCGATCTTATCCATCCGGAACATCAGATAGAGCCCTCCTTCCCGGCCACTCAAATGATCGAACGGAAAGGCGGCTCAGCTCTATCTCCATCGCCCTTGAAATCAGGAACCCCGACGGCTTCCATCCTCGCGCACCGTCCAATCAACCTCGTGCGAAGCCAATGAGCCAGGGCGCGCGTTTCGGTCGAACGTTTGCTGCGATGGCAGACGCGTGGCTGGGTTGAGTTAGTGGGGTGATTGTGGAGCTTCTGACGTCTTGCCATCCGCGGATTGTTCGGCATGATGTCAGCAACAGCAGCGCGGTGTGGTGTGGTGCTTCATGGACGGTGTGAACTGCCGCAACGGCTCCTATGCCACCCCACACCACAAGTAGGGAGGTGGCGCTGATCATGGATCTGATTCCATAATCTTCTTATTGTAGCCGAACTTTGTAATTCGTTCCGTCAGAGGGTGCGCGACAACGAGCGGGTTTGGCGAGGACGTTCTGGCGGAGATTCGTGCAACCCTGCCTTTTTCCAATGATTTAGGGAGGAAGCAACCGATGCTTGATGTCCACGATGCCCGAACGGGAGTTGCCGGTTTCCGGGGTCATTTTCGTTAGTTGTTCGTTTTTCAAAGCATGGTTACCATCACAGATGCTTGATGACTCAAGCGTCGGAAAGACCAGCACTTTTTCAAACGACGGAACGCCAGAATCATCGCAGTCGAATGACGAAGGCGGGGCCGGGGACGAGCCATTCCAACAGACGATTCCAGGGACGAAGGGGGGCAGGAATGCCCCCTCTTTGTCCGGAGATCAGGCGGCGGAAGGTGGCGGGGTTTCCCCGACTCCGCGCCCGAGGTCGCGGACGATTCGGGCGGCTTGCCAGGCTTCGGCGAAGCGGGTGCCGGACCCCGACAGGTCGGAGCAGTCCACACTGAGGCGGAAATTTTTCCCGAAAACACACAAGTCCCGCTTCCGATTTGGCCTGAAGCTTGCTTATGGTCCCGCCGAACCCACGACGCGCCTGCTCCCTTCATCATGCCCAATCTCAAAGACAAAATCGGTTTCACTGACAACGGCCCTGCCATCGCTTCTCCCGCCGAGGAAAACCGCTTGCGCGAGTTCGTCAACCTGAAGCTCGCGGCGCGGGGTTACCCGATCGTGGGCGATGAGGCGGATTACCCGTTTCTCGATCTCGGTCGCTCACTGATCGCGAATTTCCAGGAAAAATCGCGGCTGCTCTCGGACTACCTTTGCCCGGTGGACGCGTCGATCGACGCCTTTCTGCGCGACTATCTCGGCCGTGAAATCGTGGCGGAGGTTTTCCCGGACGCCATGCATCTGCTGCCGGCCGCGCCGCTGATCATGGAGCGCCACGGGATCGCCCGGATGCTGTCGCTGCCGCCGGATGAGGATGAATTCAAGTCGTCGATCCTGAGTTCCTACCGGGTGCATCAGGGGGTTTGCCACAACCCGGCCAACGACCGGCGGACGACGGAGGGGGTTTTCCACGTGACGGAGGGCGGCTTGCCGGTGCCTGCGGACAAGAAATCCGTGCCGAAGGAGGTGTTCGCACGCTTGCTCAAAAACGCGCTCACCCCGCCGCCGGACATCATGACGCTGCCCTTCACCGGCACGAGCAAGGAGCCGGCGAAAGTCTTCGTCTCGCTGCTGCTGCGGCCGGTCGTGGCGCCGGAAGTGCCGGGGGTCTCGCCGGAGAAATCGATGGAAACGCGCTTCTTCGCGCCGGGGAATCTGGTGAGCAACCTGGACTTCGTGGAGAGCATTTTCGGCAACGGCGGCGATCCGTTCCTGCCGGACAACGACGCCCGCCTCGATGCCGAGCATTGGTCCGGCCACACCGGCTGCGTGATCCTCGCGCCCCATCTCGTCTCGCTGACCAAGAAGGACCTCGGGCTTCCTAACATCGCCGACGCCACCGAGCGCCAGCAGCGCGAGCGCATGTGCTGGACCTCGCCGGACGAGCTCTACAACGACGGCGGCGCGTTTAAGATCACCTGCCGCGACAAGCGCGGGATCATCGTGACGATCATCGCGGACAACTACTACGGCTACTGCAAGAAGGAGGTGAAAACCCAGCTCAGCTACGCGGCGAACCTCTTCGGCAACGCGGAGGAAGAGCATGCCGGCGGCGCGATCGCGTTCCCGAGCTTCGACCTGGGAGAGGATTTCTCGCTGAGCGACTACACGCGTCCGGTGGACCACAAGTTCTCCGGATTCACCAGCCGCTACGGGGAGATTTTCCACCTCCAGCCCGAGGGTTACGGCATCGACAAGCAGTTCGCGGACATCCTCTACGTGCCGGAGGACGTCCACATCGACCTGCACAGCCAGTCGGCCACGTGGACTAACGAAAGCGGGCCGCAGAAAATCTCGCTCCAGCCGGGCATCACCTACGTGCTGCCGTCCGGCTACAAGGTGGAGATGGTCAAGCCGACCGCCGGCCAGCGCTGGCGGCTGATAGGAACGACCGCGGAAGGCACCTTCTGCCACAAGCCCTGCACCGTCTCCGGCGGCGGCAAGTCGGAAATCTCCAAGTCCCTGTCCGACGCGATGATCACCGCCGCGGTGCTGGTCCATGATTTGAAGAAGGATCTCGATATCGCCTGGGGCATCATCAACCACGATTTCTCCAACCGTTACCAGAACCCCATCGAGCCCGGCAAACCCGGCCGCCCCTTGCTGAGCAGCGAGCGCTCGCTGGGCTCCGTCATCCGCCTGCTCACGCCGAACCCGGCCTATACGGATGAGTATAACCAGTGGCTCGGCACCTTCGGCCGCTCGGTGCGGGACCTCGTTTTCATCATCAAGCGCTTCCACAAACCCACCTGGGGCGAGGACTGGCGCAAGCGTTTCACCGTGGACCTGATCAACGGCGCGCCCGGCCGCCAGCTGATCTATCGGCGCCAGCGACTGGTCACCCAATACCTCCGCGTCGGCTTCACCGAGGACGGCACCTGGCGCACCTTCAGCATCCGCAAGGACTTCGCCCCGGCGAGAAAGATCCAGACCGAGGACGACATCAGCGCCTCGATGGTCGTCCCGCGCGGCGCGGTGGAAGGACTCCATCCGGACCTGGAGAACCCGTCCGTCAAGTTTGTCAAAAACTGCGAATACCGGCTGTTCCAGCGCCCTGACGACGCGATCGTCCGCGGCTATGACAAGCGGACGGAAGCAGACTTCAGCCAGGGCGGCCTGTTTTTCTCCAACTACGAGCCGATCTCCCGCCCGGACGCCGCGGCGATGGTGAAGGACGCCATCCGCTTCGAGCAATTCACCTCGCCGCTGCGCAAAACGCTCACCGCCTTCGTGGACGGGGAGAAACCGTCCTACATCGTCAGCTCCCACTTGCCGCGGATCGTCGATGGCAAGCCGACGAAAAACCCGCGCTATCTCCAGAACCGCCCGGACCTCGAGGACCCGCGTTCCGTCTATCTGGCCCAGCTCGGCGCCCGCTTCTACCGCCGCCTGCCGCTCGACGCGCCGGTGCTCAAGCCCGTGAACTCGGTGCTCGCCGGACGCCGCAACAATCCGCCGGACGAGGCGGCCGGCATCCGTGCGCTCGCCGTTTACAACCCGATCCACTATCAGGAACTTCCCGAGCTGTTCATGGATTTCATCGCCTCGCTCACCGGCAAGAGCCCGTCCACCACCGGCGCGGGAAGCGAGGGCGCGCTGACGAAAGGCCCGTTCAACGCGATCCTGCCGATCCACGACATCAACGCCGCGCTGGTTTCCTTCCTCCTCACCCACTACCACGGCTTCACCAGCGCCGCCGGCCACATCGGCCGGAAATACCGCGTCGATCACGACATCAGCCTGCTCGTCCCCGAGGTCTGGTCGCGCATGTTCATCCCGGAGCGCGAGCCGGACTATCTGATCAAGAACGGCTATCTGGAGAAAATCGAAGACTTCACTCACGAGGGCAAGCTCATCGAGGCGAGCCGGCTCGGCTACCGCATCACCGAGAGTTTCGTGACCACCTTCTTCGGCCGGATCTTCTCCGCGGCGGACACCGTTTTCACCGGCGACATGCTGCGGCCCGAGTTGCAGTCGATGGATGACTTCATCGACGGGCTCGACAACATCATCGAGACCCAGCGCCGCGTCGCGCGCAACTACTTCACGGACGGCAGTATCGACGCCGCCTGCCCGCCGCTCAAGGCGCTGCTCAACATCATGGCTTTCGGCGACCATGAGGGAAAAACCATCACCGATCCTTCCATCCGCGCGCTGTTCACCCGCGAGTCGCTGATTTCCTCGGACTGGTATCAGGCGCGTCTCGACGCCAAGGCCGGCGTGGACCAGGCGCTCTGGCAACGCCACCTCGCCTATCTGGAAGGCTTCATCACCAAGCCGAACTATCAGAGCGAGCTCAAGCGCCTCAAGTTCGAGGAACGCATCGCCAAGGCGAAGGACACGCTCGCTCACGTCAGCTCGACGGCTTACCGGGAGAGCCTCGTCGGCATGATCGGCGCGGACCCGGCGCTGGTTTGAGAATGGGACCTATGGGACCTATGGGACCTATGGGACCTATGGGACCTATGGGACCTATGGGACCTATGGGACCTATGGGACCTATGGCGCGTCGTCGCCGTGCTCGTCGAAGTCCATCTCGCGGACGCGCTTGCGGTCGCGCTCGAGCTCGACGTGCTTGCGGAGCAGCTCGCGGACTTGCTCGCCGCCGTGGATGGCGGGGATGACGAGGTTCGGCAGGGTGCGGTCGGACGTTTCCATCACGATGGACGCGAGGCCGGTGAGGCGCATCCACCAGGGGCGGACCATCTGCGAGTCCTTGACCCGATAGAGTTCGATTTCGTCGATCTTCTGGTTGATGACGCCGCGGGTGAGGCGCAACCGCTCGCTGGTGAGCTCGAAAACCTGCGTGCGGACGACGAGGTAGCGCCAAATCAGATAGACAGCAGGCAGCACGAGGGCGACGAGGACGAATGGAGCTGCTGGTCCGGCAATGACTCCACCGATGATGATTCCAGCAGCGACCACGAGCGCGGCGGCGAATGGCCCGAGGTTGAGCCACTGGGAGGAGCTGCCTTTCCAAAGCGAGTTTTCTTCAGTCATGGCGCGGAGCATGATTCCACTCCCCCGCCCCCGGCAAGTGGAGAATGAAAACGGATTTCAGGGCAGGCCGAGAAAACCGCGGGCGGCCGAGCGGATCTTTTCGGCTTCCTCATCGGTGTAATGCCGCTTTCCGTCGTAAGCCCAGACGGTGCCGGGCCACGCGGGATCGTCCGCCGAGCGGCCGACGATGTGGATGTGCATCTGCCGAACCTGGTTGCCGATGCACGCGACGTTGAGCTTTTCCGGATGGAAATAACCGGCGACGAATTCCGACACGCGGCGCATGGCGAGCATGACCTCCTCGTATTGGCCGGGCGGGAGCTGGTGCAGGTCCTCGACGCCCTCGACCTCGGGGACGAGTAGCAGCCAAGGAAAGAGCGCGTTGTTTTTCAAAAGCAGGCGGCAGCCGCCGAGCCGCCCGATTTCAAAGCCGCCGGAAGCGAGACGTGGATGGATTTCAAATGCCATGCCGGAATGAAGACAGAAGCGCGCGGATCTGTCACCCTTGCAGTGGCCGTCCAAGTCGCTATAACCCGGCGAGATGAATCTCCGCCGCCTTTACCCGCTCAATGGATTTCCGCAGCAGCGGCAGTTGTGGTCATGGATCTCGTTCGACGTCGCGAACCAGTCGTTCACGCTCATCATCAACACGCTGCTGTTCTCGATCTTTTTCTCACAAGTGGTCGTCCGGAACGACGCCATCGACGACCGCGTGTGGGCGCTGACCTACGGCGGCAGCATGTTGCTCACGGCCATCCTGTCGCCATTGGCCGGAGCGGCGGCGGACGGGCGGTCTTGGAAAAAGCGCTTCCTCGTCGGCTCCGGCCTGATGTGCGGGGTTTTCACCTGCGGACTTGGCTTCATCCAGCCGGGACAAATGTGGCTGGCGGTCCTGCTCTATGTCCCGGCGAACTTCGCGTTCTCGATCGGTGAGAATTTCCTCGCGAGCTTCCTGCCGGGTCTCGCGAAACAAAGCGAAGTCGGGCGGGTGAGCGGATTCTCCTGGGCCTGCGCCTACGCCGCCGCGCTGCTGTTACTGATCCTGACCGCCGGGGCGATGGTCGTGCTCAAGCTGGAATCCGCCGACACGTGGCGGCCGTTTTTCGTCTTCTCCGGGCTATGGTTCCTCGCCTTCACGATTCCGACGATACTGTGGCTGCACGAGCCGCAGGTGCCGCGCGTCATGCATCCGGGGAGGAATCTGCTCACCGCCGGATTCGTACGATTGGCGGAAACGGTCCGGGAAACCGCGCGCTACCGGGACCTCGCGCTGCTGCTAATCGCGTCGTTGTTCTACGGCACAGGCATGAGCGTGGTGGTGTTCTTCGCGAGCAAGCTGGCGGTGGAATACGGCTTCCAACAGGTCGATCTGGTGGTCTTCGTCGCGGTGATCACCGTCTCGGGAATCGTCGGCACGATCATCCCCACGCTCTATCAGGACAAGCTCGGCCACCGGCGCTCGGTGCTGATCTTCCTGGTGATCTGGCTGGCGACGGCGCTGGGCTTCGCATTTTACGCCTACCTTTACGACTCACACGCGCGGAGCGGCGCGGCCGGCGGCTATCCGACCTGGCCGCTGTGGCTGGTCGGAAACCTGCTAGGATTCGGGCTCGGCTCGCTGGGCTCGGCGAACCGCGCGTTCGTCAGTTACCTCGCCCCGCCTAACCGCGAGGCGGAGGTCTTCGGGATCTGGGGGTTGATGTGGAAACTGTCGGCGATCACCACCTTCCCCTTCGCCTGGGTGAAGGACACCATGGGAACCGCGCCGGCGCTGCTGGTGCTCGCCGGCTTCATTTTTGCCGGGCTGGTGCTGACCCTGATGATCGACGAGCGCCGCGGCTTGGCGGCACGGGAAAAATAATTCCGGGTATTTTCCAAGAAACAAGGCGGCGGCGGGTCTTCACCATGAAGGCCCGAATCCAACCCTTGTTTCCCATGAACCCGCACCTCGATTCCCATCCATCGCCCGCAGCCCCAATCCCCAAACAGAGGTTCTGGCAGAAACTCGGCGGCGGCTCCTTGTCGATCTCCCTGATCCTCCACCTCTTCCTGCTCGCCGGCGGCGTGATCTGGGTGTTCCAGGTCATTCCCAA
>NZ_JBIKBQ010000023.1:0-36084 GCF_058122085.1 Luteolibacter sp.
ACCGAGGAACCGGAGAATCAATGACGATCTTTCCATTGTCTCAAGCGGGCATCGCCACAGGGATTTTGCGCCCTTGTATTCGTATTCATAGCCACTTCCCTTGAGCCCCTTTGCGGTCAGATTTCCATCCGCCCACTTACGGCCATCTTTGTCCGTGCCTGGAGATGGTGGGACGGGCTTATTGAGGGAGGCGTTTTTACCGGCGAATTTGAGCCAGAGATAGACTTCGAGGGCTTCCCTCTGGGGCTGACGGAGTTTTCCGGCTGTGGCAATGTGCTGAACGACCTGTCCTGGAAGCGATTGCGCGTTTGCCCGCTCTTGGGAAATCCAAGTGGAAGCGGCTTGTTGAATCAGATCGTAGAGGTTCATCCAGAACTGGTGGTCTTTTCGGACGTTGCTCGCGCATTCCATCCGCATCGAGGCAAGGTGAAAATCCTGATTTACCGGATCAACTAGAAATCCGCACTAACTGAATACGGAAATGCGGAAAATCGTCAACTTGGGGACAAACCTTGGACTTGCATGCCGGGGCAAGCGTGGCCATGAAAAGAGCTCCGCCACATCAAATTTCCAGCCCTTTCCCGAAACTGAAATGTCCGTCAAATCCCCTACTCCCATCATCGTCGGCACGCGCGGCAGCGAGCTGGCCCTGGTGCAGGCCACCGCCACCGAAGCCGCGCTGGCAGCGGCATTTCCCGATCGGGAGTTCATCCGCAAAGTGATCAAAACCACCGGCGACCGCCGCACCGACGTCTCGCTCGCCGACGTGGCGAAGGCCGAGGGAACCTTCGACAAGGGCGTTTTCATCAAGGAAATCGAGGAAGCGCTGACCGCCGGGGAAATCGACATCGCAGTGCACAGCCTCAAAGACTTACCGACGGTGTTGGGGGATCAATACGTGCTCGCCGCCGTGCTGGAACGCGCCCCGGTCCGCGACGTGCTGGTGATGCGGCAGCCCGGCGGTTTGGCGGCGCTTCCGGTGGAGGCGATCGTCGGCACCAGCAGCGTCCGTCGCGCCAAACAAATCGAATGGATGCGGCCCGACGTCCAAGTCGCCGACCTGCGCGGCAACGTGCCGACGCGTTTGCGGAAGCTCGCGGAGGACGAAAAATACGACGCCATCTTGCTCGCGGAAGCCGGTTTGGTGCGGCTCGGATTCATTCCGGAAGTCGCGGCTGGCGAGGTGGAAGAAGTTTCCGGAATTCCGGGCCTGTTCGTCACGCGGCTCGATGAAAGCGAATTTTTCCCCGCCGCCGGACAAGGGGCGATCGGCCTGGAAGTCCGCTCCGGCGACGCGCCGAGCCGGGTTTTTGCGGAAACCATCGGCCACCGCGAGACATGGCTGCGGATCAGCGCCGAGCGCGAGTTCCTGCGCCTGCTCGACGGCGGCTGCCACACGCCGGTCGGAGTTTATTCCTCCATTTCCGGCGAAGAGATTCTTCTTAAAGCCCGCGTTTTCCCCGAAGCAGGCGGCACGCCGACATCCGGCGAAGCCCGCGGCACCGATCCTTTCACCCTCGCACTCGAACTTTTCAACTCCCTCTCATGAGCAAATCAGGCACTTGTTACCTAGTCGGCGCCGGCCCCGGCGATCTCGGACTCGTCACTCTCCGCGCCAAAGAGTGCATCGAGTTTGCCGATGTCCTCGTTTACGACGCCCTCAGCAGCCCCGAGCTACTCAACTGGACCAAAGCGGGTTGTGAGAAAATTTACGTCGGAAAGAGAGCCAAGGACCACTCGGTGCCGCAGGACCAGATCAACGACCTGATCGTCGAAAAAACCAAGGCTGGAAAAAACGTGGTCCGTCTCAAAGGCGGCGACCCGATGATCTTCGGCCGCGGCGGTGAGGAAGCCGCCGAACTCGCCGCCGCAGGCGTGAATTTCGAAATCGTCCCTGGCATCAGTTCGTCCATCGCCGGCCCGGCCTACGCGGGAATCCCGGTCACCCACCGCGACCACAACACGCAGCTCACGATTTTCACCGGCCACGAAGACCCGACCAAAGGCTTCAGCTCGGTCGATTACGCGCAGCTTGCCAAAGCGCCCGGCACCAAGGTTTTCCTGATGGGTGTGGCCCGGCTGCGCGAAATCACCGGCGCGTTCATCGAACACGGCGCAGCTCCCGAAACGCCAATCGCCCTCACCCGCTGGGCGACGACCGGTTCGCAGAAGACCATCGTCGGCACGCTCGCCAGCATCGCCGACATCGCCGAGCAGGAGAATTTCAGCTCCCCCGCCGTCGCCGTGATCGGCAACGTGGTCAAGGAGCGCCAGAAAATCAACTGGTTCGAAAAACGTCCGCTGTTCGGCAAGCGCATCGTCGTCACCCGCACCCGCGAGCAGGCTGGCGAACTCAGCAAAGCGCTGCGCGACCTCGGTGCCGACGTCATTGAGCTGCCAACCATCCGCATCGAAGGCCCGCCGGATCGTCAGGAATTCGCCGAACTCGTCACCCACGCCCATGAATACGACTGGCTCGTCTTCACCAGCCCGAACGGCGTCGAGCGCTTTTTCGACGCGTTTTTCGCCTCCTACCCCGACGCCCGCAGCCTCGGAAACCCACGGATCGCCGCGATCGGTGAAGGCACCGCCAAGAAAATCCGCGAATACCGTTTCGCCGTCGATCTCATCCCCAAGCGCTTCGTCGCGGAAGGCTTGATCGACGCTTTCAAAAAGGAAGACATCGAAAACCTCACGATGCTCTGGGTCAAAGCCGCCGAAACCCGCGACGTCGTCGGCGAGGGACTCACCGCCCTCGGAGCCATCGTGGACAATTGCGTCGCCTACCAGACGGTCGCCGAAACCGAAGATCCGACCGGTGCCCGCGCCCGCCTGATTGAAGAAGGCGCGGATTTGATCACCTTCACCTCAAGCTCCACCGTGGAGCACTTCTTCGCGCTCGGCCTCGACTGGCCGGAAGGCTGCGCTGCCGCCAGCATCGGCCCGGTCACCAGCGACACGCTGCGCAAGCAAGGCATGAAGCCGACCTTCGAAGCTCCAAAACACGACATCCCCGGCCTGACCGATGCGATCGTGAAATATTTCAAAGGCAAAATCTGAGTCGCGGCGGTGAAAGATGTGGCCAGGTGTGGAAGTATCATACCACCTCATGAACCGGACCCATCACCTGATTCTCGCGGCATTTCTGGCAGCTTCACCCCTTCACGCCGGCGTTGGCGTCGGCGAAAAACCGATCCCGGGCGCCGAGCTGATCTTCGACGGCAGCCGCGAGATGCTCGACGCGAAATGGACGTATTGGCAAGGCCCGGGCTTCGCCTCCGCGCTGCCGATCAAATGGAAAATCGTGGCGGACCCGGTCGATCCCGGAACGGTGCTGATGACCGATGATCCGGCGGCAGCCAAAGGCAGATACGGCAGCGCCGACGTTGTTACCCAAAAGAACTACGGCGACTGCCGACTGCACGTCGAGTTCCTCATCGTCAACAAAGGCGGGAACAGCGGCGTCTATCTGCAAAACCGCTTTGAAATTCAGATACTCGACGGCGACATCACCAAACACGGCATGGCCGCGGTGATCAACGAAACCGAATCGCCCTATCACCTCTACAAAGGCCTCGGCAAGTGGAACAGCTATGACATCGTCTTTCGGGCCGCCCGATTTCAGGACGGCAAGCTCATCGAAAAGCCAATGGTCACTCTCTATTTCAACGGCGTGAAAGCGCACACCAACCAAAAAATCAACCAAGTCTGGGGCGGCGCGAAATCCGGGATCGACGGTGGCAACGACAAAGGCAAAGGCATTACCGACACGCCCGGCGGCTTGAAGCTGCAATGCGAAGGCCACGACGTCCGCTTTCGGAACATCTGGATCAAGGAACTCGACCTCAAGACTCCGGACACCGATTTCACCGAATGATCGGTGATTTTTCGGTGCATTCCCGCCGCAAGCGGATTTCCCGCTTGCGGGTTGCAGGCAGGTTTGTTTTCTTCCCTTTCGTTCTGTGAGACGCCGCTGTAGCTCAGGGGTAGAGCAATTCATTCGTAATGAATAGGTCGTCGGTTCAATTCCGACCAGCGGCTCCATGACTCCCAACCGGTTCACCAGGAAACCTAACCTGAATTGATTTGGTCTGCGCATTTTTTTTGCGTGTAAGTTCATTCATATTCTCTTAAGCCGGGGATGAGCCGAAAACCTGGTGCCCCGCGAATCCGCCAGAAAACCGCATCCATGAACATGAGCCTTCTCGATTGGACCATCGTCGTCGTTTACCTGCTCGGTGTCGTCGGCCTCGGCTGCTGGACCGGCATCAATGAGGCGGACCCCGAAATTCGGGCCAGGGGTTAAGCTTTGATTGTGGTGGTCGGGAAGCTTCGCTCAGCCACGAAAAAGCCGCCGGAGGTCATCCGGCGGCTTTTCAAATCAATGGTCGTTAGGAAATCAGGCGAGAGTGCCTTCTTCCTTGGCTTCTTCCTTGGCTTCTTCCTTGTCGCAGTCCTTCTTGCACTTGCCGGCAAGGGTGCCTTCTTCCTTGGCTTCTTCCTTGTCGCAGTCCTTCTTGCACTTGCCGGCGAGGGTGCCTTCTTCCTTGGCTTCTTCCTTGTCGCAGTCCTTCTTGCACTTGCCGGCGAGGGCGCCTTCTTCTTTTTTCTTTTCACCGTCCTTCTTGCACTTGCCGCAATCGGCGAGGACGGTGCCTCCTTCCTTCTTCTCTTCACCTTCCTTCTTCTTGCACTTGCCGCAATCGGCGAGGACGGTGCCTTCTTCTTTCTTTTCCTTGCCACATTTCCCCTTTTCACACTCGCTGGCGAATGAGGACGGAATGATCATGAATGAGGCGCAAAGCGCGGTGAGGAACAGTTTCATAAGTATTTTGATTTTGGTTTGTTGGTTTCAATCGACGGGGCAGGATACCCGCACATCTGAGTTGCGCCAGTCGAAATTATTCGAAAAAATTCCAACTGCCGCGAAAAAATCGCGGGAATCATGAAATCAACTCCGCCGGGGGCCGGATGTTTCTGAAAAATCCCACTGTTTTCACGGCCGCAGAGCGCATGATTGGGCTTGGCCCCCGCAGGCATCTGTCCTATTGCCCCCGGCCGCCCGTGTCATTTTCCATCCTCGCCACCGATCCTTCGAGTTCCGCCCGCCGCGGCCGCTTGGTTTTGCCCCATGGAACCGTGGAAACCCCGATTTTCATGCCGGTCGGCACGCAGGGGACGGTCAAGACGCTGCATCCGCTCGAGTTGGAGGAGCTCGGCGCGCAAATCATTCTTGGCAACACCTACCACCTCTGGCTGCGGCCCGGCCATGAATTGATCCGCGATCTAGGCGGACTGCACGGTTTCAGCACCTGGCAAAAGCCGCTGCTCACCGATTCCGGCGGCTTTCAAGTCTGGTCGCTGGCGAAACTGCGCAAAATCACCGAGGAGGGCGTGCGTTTCAACAACCACCTCGACGGCTCGAAAATGCTGCTCACTCCCGAGCTCAGCATGGAAATCCAAGGCGCGCTCGGATCGGACATCGCGATGCTCTTCGACGAATGCCCGCCCTATCCGTGCGACGAGGCCTACGCCGCGAAATCGCTCGCGCTGACCACCCGCTGGGCCAGGCGCTGCAAGGACTGGGTGACGGACCACGAACCGCGCTCCGGCAGCGGCAGGCAGCAACATTTCGGCATCGTCCAAGGCTCGATTTACGCCGACCTGCGGGAGCAATCCGCCCGCGAGCTGGTCGAGCTCGGCTTCGACGGCTACGCGATCGGCGGCGTCTCGGTGGGCGAGCCGGAGCACGAGATGTTCCGCGCCATCGAAAACGCGGTGCCGTTTCTGCCACACGACAAGCCACGCTACGCGATGGGACTCGGCACCCCGCCGCAGATTTTGGAAATGATCGCCCGCGGCGTGGACATGTTCGACTGCGTGATGCCCACCCGGATCGCCCGCCACGGCATGGCGATGACACTCGATGGTCCCATCAACATCAAGAACCTGATCCACGCCAAAGACCCGCGTCCGGTCTGCGAGAGCGCGCACCCGCACGTCGCCCGATTTTCCCGTGCCTATCTCCGGCACCTTTTCCGCGCCGGTGAAATCCTCGGTTTGCGGTTGCTTTCCTTCCACAATCTGCATTTCTACCTGTCCCTCGTCGCCGGGGCAAGGGAGTCCATCGCCGCGGGAAACTTCTCCGACTACAAAGACTCCTTCATCCAGCGCTACACCCGATCCAATTCATGATGACACCAATCCACGCCCTGCTTTCCTCCGCCCTGCTCGCTGAAACGCCACCTCCCGCGGGAGGATTGCTCGGCAGCCCGTTTGTCATGATGGGCCTGATGGTGGTGATGTTCTATTTCCTCCTGATCCGCCCGCAGCAGCGCCAACGCAAGGAAATGGCCGCGCGCATCGCCTCGCTCCAGTCCGGCGACAAGGTGGTCACCTCGTCGGGCATTCACGGCATCGTCCACAATGTGAAAGAGCACACCGTGATGATCAAAGTCGCCGAGGGCACCATGCTTGAATTCGACAAGGCGGCCGTTGCCTCCGTCCACAAAAAGGACGTCGCCGCCGCCAAATAACCCCACCCTGATTTCACCGATTCCGGAGCCAAAACCGCCCACACACCATGCTTGCCGCCACTGCTTTCTACGAAGATCCGTTGACCCTGTTCGTCACCGGGCTGGTCCTGATGATTCTGTTTTTCTGGTATTTCGCCACCGAGATCGAGCGCCGGAAGCGTAATGTCGGCACCGTGTTGCTGCTCGGCGTTTGCGCGCTCTGCGTGCTGGCCGCCACCCCGTTCAAGGAGCGCCTCAAGGGCGGCATCGACATCCTCGGCGGATCCTCGTTTTCCCTCCGCATCCAAGCGCGCGAAAGCGACGACGGCTCGAAAATGCCGATCACCAAGGAGCAGGTGGACCAGGCCATCATCGTCATCGAAAAGCGCCTCAACAGCATGGGCACCGCCGAACCGATGATCGCCCGCCAAGGCGAGGACGGAATCATCGTCCAAATGCCAGGCGTGGAACCCGAGGAATCCGCCCGCATCCGCACGACTTTGGAAAAAGTCGCCAAGCTGGAACTGCGTGAAGTCAGCCGCCGCAACGACGAGGTCGGAGCCGATGGTAAAAATCTCGCCACCCGAGTCTCGGAAGGCAGCGAAATCATTCCCGGATATCGCGCCTACACCCTCAAAGGCAAGAACCAGGAAGGCGTGGAGTATTCCACTCCCATCCTCCTCAACCGCCGCATGGCTCTCGGCGGTTCGGACATCGCCCTCGCCACCCCTTCTCCCCAGCAAGCGGACGCGGTGTCCATCACCCTCAACAGTGACGGCACCGACAAGATGATCGCCCTGACCAAGGACATGAATGCCGGTGACCGCATCGCCATCGTCCTTGATGGCGAGGTCATCAGCGCACCGGGCCTGAAGGAACACGGACCTCTCGGAAAGCAGTTCCAGATCGACGGCCTCGACAAGCCAGGTGAAGTCCAAAACCTCGCCAACGCCCTGATGAACCCGCTGGAAAACCCGCTCGTCGTCGAAGAAGAGCGCACGGTTTCACCCACCCTCGGCAAGGCCGTGGTCGAACAAGGCATCTGGGCCGGCATCGTCGGCCTCGCCATCACCTTCGTCTTCGTGCTCCTTTATTACCGCTTGGCCGGCATCATCGCGCTCTTCGGCCTGCTGGTAAACGGCGTCATCCTGTTTGGCGTGATGGCCATGTTCGGATTCACCTTCTCGCTTCCGGGCATCGCCGGGATGATCCTGACCATCGGCATGGCTGTGGACGCCAACGTGCTCATCTACGAGCGCCTGCGGGAGGAGATCGAAGCCGGAAAATCCCTCAAGAACGCCATCGCCGCTTCTTATGAAAAGGCGTTCAGCGCGATTTTCGACTCCAACCTCACCTCGCTGATCACCGCCATCATCCTCTTCTGGATGGCCAGCGGCACGATCAAAGGCTTCGCCGTCACCCTGACTATCGGGATTCTGGCGTCGATGTTCTCGGCCATCCTCGTGACCCGCGTGCTGTTCCGCTGGGGAATCGACCTGGGAATTCTCAGGAAACTCAGTTTCCTCAACCTCATCCGCGCGACCAACTACGACTTCCTCGGCAAGCGCCGGACGGCGGCCATGGTATCCTTGGCCTTGGTGGTGCTGTCCTTCGCCGCCTTCGGGATTCATCGCGAGCGCTCGCTCGGCATCGACTTCACCGGCGGCACCCTCATCCAGTTCCAGTTAGGCAAGGACAACAAGGTCGCGATCTCGGATGTCGAAAAAGCCCTCGGAACCCTCACCCTCGCCAAGGCCGCCTATCCTCAGGAACAAAGCAATCCCGCCACCGGCACCTTGCTCACCGTCCGTTGCGACTCGAAAGACGCGGCCCAGATCACCGCCAAGCTGCGCGAGTCAATTCCGGTTCTCGGCGAACACAAGGTGGCTGCCGACAGCTCCACGGACTACGTGATCGACAGCAGCAAGGAAGAGGTTTCCCCCCTCATCGGCGGGACCTTCCTCAAGGAATCCTTGCTCGCGCTTGTCCTCGGCCTGCTCGGCATTCTAGTTTACATCACCGTGCGCTTCGAATTCTCCTTCGCCCTCGGCGGCTTCATCGCCATCCTTCACGACGTGGTCATCGCGGTCGGACTCGTCGTCCTCTTCGGCGGCGAACTCTCGCTGATCCACGTCGGCGCGATCCTGACCATCGCCGGCTATTCGATCAACGACACCATCGTCGTTTTCGACCGGATTCGCGAAAGCCTGCTCACCCGCAGCGGGTCGATCAAAGGCATTATGAACGAGGCGATCAACGCCACGCTGTCACGGACCTTGCTGACATCCGCCACCACCATCATCACCGTCGGGATCCTGTCCTTCTTCGGCGGATCCTCGCTCCGGGATTTCTCCGTGATGATCCTCATCGGCCTGCTAGTCGGCACCTACTCATCGATCTTTGTCGCCTCGCCCGTCGTGCTCTGGTGGAGCAACCGCAAGGGTGGCGATCTCCGCACCGACGTGCTGGCCACGGAAATCGCGGCTGAAACCAAGGCAGCTTCCGCCTGATTTCATTCATCCACGAAAAAACCTCGCGTCACTCCGAGTGGCGCGAGGTTTTTCATTTCCGGATTTTCACTCCGAGCGCGGTGGGGGCGGCGCGGAATCCTCCGAGGAAATCTTCAAATCGCCATTGCGGTCAAGCCGTTCGAACCGCTCCTCCTGTTCGTCCTCGGTCAAGCCCTTGACCGCCGGACCTGCGCGAAACTCCTCGAATGACAAGGCCCCGTCGCCGTTCAGATCCAGCCGGGGGGGAATCGGATCGCGCTTGCCTGAATCTTCGTTTCTTTCCGGGTGTTTGCCCTCAGGCCCCTTCCGATGCTCCTTGCCGTCGGGACGCTTGAATGCGGGCTCCGGCCGATCCTTCGGCGTGATCACCCCGTCCTTGTCGGTGTCCAATCTCTTGAAAACCGCCTCCTGCTTTTCGGGAGGAAGCTTCATGAAAAACCGCCCGCCCTTGAACTCTTCAAAACTGACTCCGCCGCTCTTGTCGGTATCGAGCTCCCACAGCCGCGCCATCGGCTGCCCTTCGCCCTCGCGAGGCTTACCCATGTGACCGAGCTCGTCCCGGCCCAGGGCGCCGTCGCCATTCTTGTCCAAACGCTTGAACAGGTTCTCTCGTTTTTCCTCGGGTAGATTCGCAATGCGGGGCATCGCGGCGAACTCCTCCTTTGAAATCAGACCGTCGTGATTCGAATCCGCAGCCTTCAATCCCTCGCCAAACGGCCGGTCCATTCCGCGCCGCTCGCGCTTCCCGTTCGGTGGTGGATCTTTCGGCGGAGCCGGGGGCTGGGCAAGACATGCCGCGGGCAGCAGCATTCCCGCGACAAGTAAGGAAACAGGGATTGTTTTCATGGGCAATTGACGCTTTTTTAGCTGTGTGACGCGAAGCGAAGTGACAAAGAAACTCCGCCTCCCTGAAAAAGTTTCGGTCACCGGCCCGGAAACCCGCCACTCCCAATCACTCACCCGCCATGCACATCCGAGACATCCTCAGCGATTCCAAACCGTCGCTCTCATTTGAATTCTTCCCGCCACGCACCGCGGCGTCCTGGGAATACCTCTATCAGGCCATCCGCGAGCTCGAACCGCTGCGTCCGTCCTTCGTTTCGGTCACCTACGGCGCCGGCGGCGGCACCCGCGAGCTGACCCACGACCTCGTCGTCCGCATCAAACAGACGACCACCATCCCACCCGTGCCCCATCTCACCTGCGTCGGTCATTCCGAACAGGAAGTCGCGGAGATTCTCGAGCGCTACGCCGCGGCGGGCGTCAGCAACATCCTCGCCCTCCGCGGCGATCCGCCACGCGACCAGCCCGACTACGATTGGTCGGAAAGCGGATTCCGCCACGCCGCGGATCTTGTCCGATTCATCCGCAAATTCAACGAATCGGGCGCCCACCCCGATCCCCGCGGATTCGGCATCGGCGTGGCGGGCTTTCCGGAAGGCCACCCCGCCACTCCCAACCGGATGGATGAACTCGATTTCCTGAAGGCGAAAGTCGATGAAGGGGCCGACTACATCTGCACCCAGCTTTTTTTCGACAACCATGACTTCCTGGATTTCCGTGACCGCTGCGATCTGGCAGGCATCCGCGTCCCGATCATCGCCGGCGTGATGCCGGTGACATCGCTCTCCGGCATGAAACGCATGGCCGAACTCGCCGCCGGCGCGCGCTACCCCGCCAAGCTGCTGCGGGCGCTTGACCGGGCGAAATCCAACGCCGAAGCCGTCGAGCGCGTGGGCATCCACTACGCCGCTGAGCAATGCGCCGGACTCCTCAACGAGGGTGTGGACGGCATCCACTTTTACACGCTCAACAAGAGCCACGCGACCCGTGAGATCTATCATAGCATCGGCCTCGCCGCCGACGCGTGATTCCTAGCGGGTCCCTTGCTGGTAGATATCCTCGGCCTGCGTCAGGGTGATTTCGTAAAGGCTGCCCTCGATGGGAACCATCATCGGGATTCTGCCGATGTTGGCATCCACCGGGAACTGCGCGGCCAGCTTCGGCGCGCGCTCGAAAGCATCCGCCGGCAGGGTGATCCGGAACAGGCCCTCGTAACGCAGCGTGGTGGACAAGCGATTCGCGGCTTGCTCTTCAAGACGGCGCATCTCGAGACTGAGCCCCAGGCGGTCAAACAAGGATGACGCCCCTTCTCCCATGTTTCCGTCCCTGGCCCGCTGGGCTTCCAGAGCCGCCCGGCGCAGGGTGAAATCCGGACTATCCCCCTTCGAGGCGACCTCTTCGTTCTCCGTTTCATCGATCTTGAACAAGGGCGCACTCCCGGCCCCCGCGGTTTTCTCCAAGGCCGCTTTGGTCTCTTCCGCAGTCGGCAGTCTCACCCGCAGGTTTCCTTCGAGGGAAAACAGATCTTCCGCTTTCAGCTTCAGGTCGGTGATCTCCATGCCTCCCCCGCTCGTCTTCATTTGGAACGAGCCTTCCCGGAAGTCCACCCGGGAGTAGTTCCGCACGTAGTCCACCACCGAAAGCGCCTTCAGCAAATGAAGCCGCTCGCGCAAACTGATCGTATCCTGTCCATCCAGCACGACCTGGCCTTCGAAGCCGATTCCGTCGGACGAATTGGTAGATCCCGAGACTTTGAAATCTCCGGAAATCGATCCCTCGATGAAACTTCTCAAAGCCGGCGGCACCACGCTGTCCAAACCGAGCGCGCGGACTTTCGCGACGCCCTCGACCAAGGGCCGCGCGCCTCCGGTCACTCTCAGACCGGAACAATCGACCGTCCCCCGCCCCCGCCGGAACTCCGCCCGTTCAAAGGTCAAACCATCCGGATCGCAGACCACCACCAAGCTGACGATTTCAATCCTTCGCAACCAATTCTGCGAAAACGTCCCGCCCATGAAACTCAATTTCAACCCGTTCTCCAGCCGCTGGACTTTGAGAACACTGTTCTCGATGGAGCCCCGCGTCCGCTCGGAATATCCCCAGTGCAAGGTCGCATCGGTGATCTTCAGCGAGTTGATCAGCACATCGTCGGATCTCTTAAAGAGGGCCGCGGAAAGCATTTTCGCCGACTCCGCATCATCCGCTCCCGCATGGAGTTCCACATCGAGCCTCGAAAGCGAAATGGTCCCGGGATCCCACTTTCCGGTCAGGCCGTCGAGGAATCCCATTTTACAGCGGATGTTTCTGGCCTCCAGCGAGGTGAAGAACGTTTCATTCCCCCCTTTGCAGGCGAGACGGTTGATTTCAAGCTGGCCTTGGACCCGCGAAAAGCCCTTGAGCTCGATTTCGGAGGCGGAAAGCCCGGCCTGGAGAGACGCCTGCAAGTCGTCGTTAAACCGTTTCGTCTCGGGCCGCTTGGCCAGATAGACCCACGACCCGGCGACCACCACCATCATGAAAACAAACACCCGGAAGGCCATTCGCAACAAATGGAACATCGCCACCCCCTTGCCGCCGCGGCCCGTCATCGAATACCGAACATGAAACCAAACCCCTTGGTTTGCCACCCACTGGCCCAGGCGTTCATTGAAATCTTGCGCTTGTTCGGCTTCCATAATTCGACTCGCCTTGCGGCGCCGGAAGTAAAACGCTCCTCCGCCGATGAGGCGAGGGAAATTTACCCTCGCCCAGACTCCGTCCATCCCCTATCACCCGCCTCCGTGGAAGCCAACGACTACAAAGTCCGCCTCGAAATCTTCGAAGGCCCTCTCGATCTCCTCCTCTACCTCATCAAAAAGGACGAGGTGGACATCCATTCCATTTCCATCGAGCGCATCACCCGCCAGTATCTCGACTACATCAACACCTTCAAGCTGCTCAACATCGACCTCGCTTCCGAGTTCATCGTGATGGCCGCCAACCTGATGTATTTGAAAAGCCGGACGCTCCTGCCACGCGTGGACCAGCCGCCGGAGGAGGACGCCGAGGAAGACGATCCGCGCTGGGAGCTCATCCGCCAGCTCATCGAGTATAAAAAATTCAAGGA
Source organism: Luteolibacter sp. (assembly GCF_058122085.1). Lineage (NCBI taxonomy): Bacteria > Pseudomonadati > Verrucomicrobiota > Verrucomicrobiia > Verrucomicrobiales > Verrucomicrobiaceae > Luteolibacter > Luteolibacter sp. The sequence continues at coordinate 12,975 of NZ_JBIKBQ010000023.1, forward strand.
CGCCGCCGGTTTCCTCTGCCTCCGCGAACTCGAGCAGGAAGGACGTTTCGCCCACCAACCGGACACCTCCGACCTCCCCGCCGAGGAACCCGCCGCACTCGCGGAAGTCTCGATTTTCGACCTCATCCGGGCCTTCCAGAACGTCCTGAAACGCTTCGAGGAATCCCACGATTTCGGCGACATCATCGACGACCGCTTCACCGTTTCGGATAAAATCGAGCTGCTTCTCAGCCACTTCGCGCCCGGCGAGGCGCGCCGCTTTGAAGAGCTTTTCCAAACGGCCACCACCAAGGCCGAGGTCATCGTCACCTTCCTTGCCTTGCTCGAATTGATGAAACTCAACCAATTCGTCGTCCGCCAGAACGAACTGCTCGGCGACATCGTCATCGAAAGGCGCGACAACCAATCCGTTGCCGCGCTCGAAGCCGCCGAGGTCGGGGCCGACTACGCTTGAATCAGCTCAAGCGGAAGACAATCCGCGCCTTGGTCAGGTCATAAGGAGACATCTCCATCTTCACCTTGTCACCCACCACCAGGCGGATGAAGCGCTTGCGCATCTTGCCGGAAATATGAGCCAGCACCTCGTGCCCGCTCTCCAGCTTCACCCGGAACATGGTGCCGGCGAGAACGGATGAGATTTCACCGTCCACCTCCACCGCCTTTTCTTCTTCGTCCTTGGTGGAACGCTTCGGTGGACCATAACGATTGCGATTGAGACGACGTCCCGATTTCTTTGGGCGAGGAGGCATATTGACTTGAGATAATACAAACGGCTGACTGGAAAGCCACGCCGTGCGGCCCTTGGGTAACCCATCCCATCCGGGCCATCAATCCCAAAAAACGCGCGATTCCCGCATTCTCTCTCTTTTCTCCATCACCCCACGCTTGCCAAGCCGTCGCAAGCTCTCCATTTTTCCCTCTCAGCCATCGCAAAGTGGCATTTCTAAAAAACCGCATTATTCTCAACGCCATGCCCGAGATCACCGAAAAAGAACTTCCAGCGAACCTCAAGCCACTTTGGCTCAAAGCCCTAACCGCTGTCCAGACCTCCAACATTCCTTACGGCATCACCCTCCTCCAAGCCGTTCTCAAAGACTGCCCCGGATTCCTCGACGGCCGCAAAATGCTCCGCACCTGCGAACTCCAGCTCGCCGGAAACACCAAGAAAAAAGCCGGCCTCTTCGGCATGTCGGGTGGTGGCATGGGCGTGATGAAACTCCAAGGACAGGCAAAAAAGGACCCCGAAGGCACCCTTCCCTTGATTGAAAAAGAATTGGAAAAAGATCCGCTTAGCGATCAAGCCAACGACCTCCTCTTCGACACCTGCCTCAAACTCGAACTTTACGACACCGCCGCCTTCGCCCTCGAGACGATCCGCAAGGGCAACCCCGAAAACGCCAAGCTGCTTCACAAACTCGCCGAGTTCTACATCACCCGCGAACAACCGCAACTGGCGTCGGAAGTTTACAACGACATCATCAAGCACCACCCCGCCGACGGCCCCGCGATCAAGGGCTCCAAGGACGCTTCCGCGCGGGCCTCCATGCAAAAGCAAAAGTGGGATGAAAACGCCGACATGCGTTCGCTCATGAAAAACTCCGCCGAATTCGAAGAACTCGAAAAGGCCTCCCGCACTGGCCTCACCCGCGAGCAACTCGAAGAACGTCGCGACAAAATTATCGAAAAATACAACGCGGACCCCAACCATCTCGCGACCGTTAAGGATCTCGCCGGCATCTACGAACAACTCGAAGACTGGCACAACGCCCACACCTTCTATAGCTGGGCCCACTCACTCAGCAATGGCGACGTCGCCCTCGCCACCAAGGCCTCCGCCATGAACGACCGCGCCCTTGAGACCGACATGAGAAATCTCGAAGCCGCCGCCGCCGCCGATCCGGAAAACGCGGAACTCAAGACCGCGCTCGACGCCCGCAAGGCCGACCGCATCGCCGAGCAAGTGAAAGAAGCCCAAAAGCGCGTCGATCAAAACCCGACCGATCCCCAGCTTCGCTTCGAACTCGGCAGCGCGCTTTACAAGGCCGGCGAATACAGCGCCGCCATTCCCCACCTCCAACAGGCGACGCGCAACCCGCACATCCGCACCAAGGTGCTGCTCACACTGGCCCGCGCGTTCCGCGCCAAAGCGATGTTCGACCTTGCGATCAAACAACTGTCAGACGCGCTCGCCGACCTCGTCGCCATGGACAACACCAAGAAGGAAGTCCTCTACGAAAAGGGACTCATCCACTCCGAAGTGGGCGACAAACCCTCCGCGCTCGATTGCTTCAAGCAAATCTACGAAGTCGATTACGGCTACCGCGACGTCGCCCAGCGCGTGGAATCATCCTACGCCTGACCCGTCAGAAAAAAATCCGCCGCCCATCCGTTTGGAAGGTCGGCTTTTTCATGGCCGCGATCCGCCCTCATTTGAATTCGTTGAAACCTTCATCAAAAGGCACCTCGCCCACGACCCAGTCCCCGGCGATGACCTTCAAAATTTCAAATTGACGGGAGTCGGCACCCTCAACCCGCCGGATTTCCAAGGTCGCGCGGGTGACGCTCTCCTCCTTCGAAAACATCCAGTTCAAGGCGGCGGCCTGGCGTGATCCGACTCTGCAATACCCAAACAGGATTTGCTCCGTGTCAGGTGAAGCCATGCGATGACAGACCCATTGCTTGTCGTCGCTAAACGCGCCGTTATAATAACTGTCCTTCGCGACATAGACCCTCACCCGGGCGAGAGCCGCGCCCTTTTCCAGGATATCGTTCCACGACGGCTTCACCATGCGGGCAAAGGCGCCGAAATCGACTTTCCATCGACCGACCGCATCAGGGGTGAGCAACGCCAACCTGGGAAGCGGCCTTTCCACGCCCTTGAAGCTCACCAGCACGCCGTCGATCGAAAGACCGTTCGCATCCATGCTGCTGAGCCAGGTATAGCGCTCGATCACGCCGTCCAAGGACTCGATCTTTGACAGGAAACCCACCACTTCTTGCGGACTCGCAGCGCCCGGACGAAAAAAAGCGTCAACCCTCTCAGGCTCGCGAACCGCTAGAGCCTGCTTGACCAAGGCAATCGCCTCGTCCTCGGGCGGCGATGGAAACAGCGGGGCCACCCGCACCTCTTGTCGAAGCCCGGACGAAACCTGTCCGGCACTGCTGCCAGCCGATTTGATCTTTGGACCCAGCCACAGGAAAATCACCACCGCCAGGGCGCACACTGTCACCGTCCACCCTCGGACCAGCTTCTTGCGATATTCCCACCACCGTTTGCCCGGGCTGCGGCCGCCGCCCTTTTGTCTGCTCCCTTGCCTCGGCAAACCCGTGCCACGGATCCGCGCGACTCGTCCCATGCTGGGTGCATCACCCACCGCCCGCCCCCCTTGATAGGACTGGACCGAACGTCTGACATCATTGGATTTCATATTGCAGATGGAAGTCAGGAATGGAGCTCAGCGAGGAATCATCGTGATCCGGAAGCGGTCGTAGCGATCGTCCGGCCGGAACAGCCATCCCGGCTGGCGATCCAGCGCCTCGTATCCCGTCAGCATGAATTCTGATAGAAACTGGTTGCTGTTCGGATCATACGCCTGCTGACCGGTATAGTATCCGCGGAGACGATATTCGGTGTTGTTGTCGAAGGCATACCGCTCGCCGGGCGCGCCGTCCTCGGAGAGCCTGTCGGGATTTTTCTTCTTATCCTCGCGCATGATCACCAGCTTGGCCCGGTTCCATGACTGCCGGGGTTGGCGGACATAACCCCAGAAACGGGTCTTTTCCACGAAGTAGCGCCGGCCGTAAAAGAAGTCACCGGTCGGCTCGCTGGCGATCTTCGCATTCCTCTCCTCCACGCTTGGCCCGCCCAGATTGCCGCCTCCCATCGACGAGCTACCGCACTGGGTGAGCAGCGAACACAAAACTCCGCAAGCGATGACATGGGTTATTGAAATCGTCATGGGCAAAACTAAGAAGCCCGTTTCCTTCCCGCAAGCCCCCAAAATGAAAAATGCACGGTATGTTCCATTCCCCCCATTTCCCCACTTGGCAGGCATCCAAGATCCCCCGACAATTCCGCAATGCCACGCATCCTCATCACCCTCGGAGATCCCGCCGGCGTCGGCCCGGAAGTCATCGACCTCGCGCTGGCTTCCACTCTCCTCCCCCGCGGATTTGATATCGAAATCCTGGGCGACCGAAGCGCGGGAACACTGGGAAAACCCGACGCCCGCTCCGCCGCCGCCGCGCTCGCGGCCTTGGACGAAGCCGTCCGCCAATTGAAAAACGGCACCGCCGACGCGGTTGTCACCGGCCCGGTTTCCAAAGAGGGCCTGCAAGCGCTGGGTTTCCCCTTCCCCGGCCAAACCGAATATTTCGCCGATGCCTTCGGCGTCGGCAATTACGGCATGCTGCTCACCGGGGCCACCCTCACCGTGGGTCTCGCGACCATTCACGAGCCACTCGCCAAAGTGCCCGACTTGCTCACCGTCGCGCGCATCGCCCGGATCGGCACGCTCACCGCGGAATTTCTCAAGCGCCGCGGCATCCACCAGCCTCGGATCGCCGTCGCCGGACTCAATCCCCACGCCGGAGAAAACGGCGCGTTCGGCGATGAGGAAATTCGCATCATCCGGCCCGCGATTGACCAGCTGAACAACTCGGGAGCGGCAATCTTCACCGGCCCCGCGGTTCCCGATGCGATCTTCCGCGATGCAGCCCAAGGCCGGTTCGACGCCGTGCTCGCCATGTATCACGACCAGGGCCTCATCCCGCTCAAGCTGCTCGACTTCGACACCGCCGTGAACGTCACCCTCGGACTGCCCAAGCCGCGCACCAGCCCGGATCACGGCACCGCCTTCTCCATCGCCGGGAAAAATCTCGCCAGCCCGTCCTCCATGATCGCCGCCATCCGCCTCGCCTGCGAACTCGCTTAACCTGCCGGGCGTTTCCCCAGCCCCCGGTAAAACGCCGCGAAAATCACGAAACACAGCGCGATCATCGCCGCAAGGATCGCCCAGAATTCCATCCAGCCCTGGCCGTCCGCGGTGACACAATGGTTCCGCAACCACCCGCAAACCAAGGCGCCGGCCAGCGGTCCGAGCCCCCCGGAAACCAAACCCAGCAATCCCTGCGCCTGCCCCTTGAGCCCCGGATCCACCCGCCGGTCCAGAAACACCTGCGCCGTGATGAAGAAAAAAGTATAACACATCCCATGCAGCGCGATGCCGCCGATGTGCCAGCTAATCGATCCGCTCGCCCCCGCATACGCACTCATGCCGAAACGCAGCACGGATAGACCAAGCGCCCACAGCAACACCGCTTTCACCTTGAACCGCACCATCACCGATCCAACGAGCAACATCGCGGCGACTTCCGTCAGCTGGGCGATCGTCATCGTCGCGGTGGAATGCCGGTCTCCCAGGACTTTGAGCAGTTCCGGCGCATACATGTAGAATGCGGATAGAGGCACGGAAAACAAAGCCGTCACCACGAAGAACACCCGGTAGTCCCGCTCCTTCATCAACATGAACGCATCCAGACCCAGGCGGCTTTTCCAGGAATTCCCCCTGCCCAAAGGAGGCGTGTGAGGCAGCATGAACGCCAGCAACCCGCCTAGCAGTCGCGTCGCGGCCGAGGCGTAACCGGCCACCGGGCTGGTGTCCGCATGCAACACGTAACTGGTGATCAGGCCGCCCGCCATCCACCCCACCGTCGCCCCGAGCCTCACCAATGGAAACTGGCGTTCGCCGTGCTTGAGATTCGTCAGGGAAATCGTCGCCAGAAGTCCCCATGAAGGGGCGGAGAAAAGCGAGTAAGCTCCTAGCAGCGCGACGAACCACCATGGATTCCAACCCGCATCAAGAACCGCGAACGCTGCGAAAAGCGCTCCGGAGCTGATCAACGAGCTCCAGGCAAACAGCCGGTCCGCCGCGATCCGCTGGTCCGCCAGCGCGCCACCGATCAATGGCGACACCAGCGCGCAGAGCGGCGGCACCACGAATACGACCGCCACCCAACCGCCCAGTTCGCGGGCCTTCAGGATATTCGTTAGCGCCGGCAACCAAAACCCCGGCGTCATTCCGTGCAAAAAAAACACGACCCAGAGCCATCCGAAAACCGACGTCGGCCTGTTGCTGATTTCCGACCCGCCCTGCACACGCGGGAACTAGACGCCCGCCGCGTGAATTGCCAGCGGGATATGGCGGCCGCGACAAACCTCGAAAATTTCACTTGATCCGGACTCCATCCTCGGGTTTGTTCGAAGGAACACTGTTCATAAACCGATGCAACATCCAGAACTTACCCACCGCCAGCAGGAGATCCTTGATTACCTCCGGAAGTCACAGCGCAAGGACGGTATCATGCCAACGACCCGTGAGATCCAGCGCCACTTCGGGTTTGCCAGCCAAACCGCAGCCATGAGCCACTTGCGCGCGCTCGAACGCAAAGGCGCCATCCAACGACTCGCCGGCAAAGCCCGCGCCGTCATTTTCCCGGACGAACTCGACCGCGGGGAAATTCTCGACATCCCGATCTACGGCAACATCGCCGCCGGCATGGCCCAAGACGTGGAACAGGAGCGCCAAGGCTGCATTTCCATCGACATCACCGCGCTCGGCATCCCGCGCAACGCCCGCACCTTCGCCCTCAAAGTCCGCGGAGACTCGATGATCGACGCCCATATCTGCAACGGAGACACCGTGATCCTCGAATTCCGCGAACCCCGAAAAGGAGACATCGTCGCCGCACTCATCGATGGCGAAACCACTTTGAAGCGCTATCTGGTGGATCATGGGAAACCCTTCCTGCGCGCTGAAAATCCGGACTACCCGGATTTGCTTCCCGCCCAAGAGTTGATCATCCAAGGCGTTCTCGTCGCCCTGCTGCGGCATGCCGCCTGATCTCCCGATTTGAGGCGGACTTGTTGGCGTTTATGCATGATTGACGAGCCGATGGGATTGGTTAAATTCCGCCTCAGTCCCCATGCCGAATGAAACCATCACCTTTTTGTGTCCCGCTTGCGGGATCAAGCTAACGATTCCTGGTCATCGTGCAGGTATCACCGGACCATGTCCGTCCTGCGGCACTTTGATTCAAGCTCCTTATCCGGCTCCGCATCAGGTCACCCCGGCCTATCCGCCGATTACCGCGCCGATTCCGCTTTCCGCAGCTCCGGATTACCAGCCACCGCCTCCGGCTCAGCCAAGTTCTCCGGCGGCACTTCGGCCGGAGCCCCGTCAATTGCCAAGTCGTTCCGGCCACGGCGAGCCAATCGCCAAGCAAATGCCCGAGCGGAGTCGATCGGCCCAAGCCTCCAACGATCCGCTCCCCCTCGCCAGGCATCCTCATTTGCGGACCCGACTGCTGCTGCCTTTGCTTTTCCTGACCGCCGCAGGGGCGATGGTTTACGGAGTCCGGACCATTCTCAACAATCAACCGAAGGACGCGTATTCCAAGGACGCCGTGCCCCCCGGCTCCGTCATGCCGATTCTTCCAGAGTCACCCCGGCCTCCCAAGACTCCCCAAGAGCCGGAAAAAAACATCATTCCGACTTTGCCGGTCCCGGTCCCGGAGCAACCGTCGATCACGGAACCGCCCCAACCGTCGATCACGGAACCGCCCCAACCGCTGCCCGCCGAGCTCGAACCCACGACGCCGGGCATGGTTGCCATGGAGGTGTTGGAGAAATTCCTTGCCGCCAAAACGCTCGCCGAGCGCCTGCCGATGATCGAAACCCAGACGCCGGAAGCCGAACTCGCCAAATCCTGTCTCGCCGCCCCCCTTCCGGCGACGAGTCGGATCGAGATCGACGCCCAGGAAAGCAACGCGGTCGAACAAGTGGTCGATTTCTATCACAATGTGGATTTCGACGCGGACGACAAGCCCATCAATCCCCAAATGATTCTCATCAGGACCCGGGGGACCGGCGCGCCAAAAGTCGTGGTGGATCCGTTTCTCGACTCATTCGGCGGACGTCTCGCCGCCTACGCCAAAACCCCGTCCGACAAGGCGGGCGTTTTCCAAGTTACCATTTCCGCCGTGGCCTCTTGCAATGACGAGCACGTTCCGAACCGCGAGAAGAAACTCACTCTCAAACTGCTGCCGCGGGACAATACCAAGGAAATCGCCCGCGCCTTCTTCGGCAGACAATCCAAGATCGGCATGATGCTCGAAGACGGCACTTACAGCCTCAGCTACGGCAAGGCCAAGGCCTGCACCGTGATGCTCCGGTGGAATGTCGAAGACCGGCCGGAGACGCCTTATCTCGAGGCGATCGACCTCAAGACTTTGGATTGGAATCCTTGATCCGTCCGGCCTCGCTCAGCGCGCGCCAGCCACCACGCAATACCGAGACTTCCGCGCCAAGTTGCAGGCCCCGGATCTTATCCGCGATCTGATGGCTGAGCCCGCAGTTTTCATCGCCGCAATAGACGATCACCCGTGGCGTTTCCATGATCCGCATCGCTACATCCACCTCGAAAGCCTGCATGTCTTCGCCGGGATCGAGATTCCAAAGCACGGAGCCGGGAAGCCCGTTCTTCACCCAATCCTTCCGCGAGCGCGCGTCCACCCACAACACTTTCGCATCGGGAGAAACTTGTTCGAGGCACACTTCGCCGGGTTTCAAAGTGGCCGGATCGCAGGACAGTGTCCGCGCCGGTGGCCCTTTGATCCAATAAGTTCCCCCGGCCGCCGCCAGGGCAATGCCGACAATCGCGGCTAACTGCCCGAGCCCGTTCATGGCTTCAGCGGCGTTTGTGGCGGCGACGGCTTGCGCACCACGGCGAACGCCTGCTGGACGCGATGCTTGGAAATCCCGCAATCCGTCTCGATCCGGATCACGGCCAATCCCGGCGCGTCGATGCTCCCGGGCGTTACCACCAAATCGTATTTCTTGCCTTCCTCGACGGTCTTCAACTCGCACGCAAACGACTCGGAAGAGGACGTCACTCCGGTCACGTGGATGAGTTTGCCCTCGGCCATTTGAATCCGGATGACTTGTGGATCAGCCTTCGTGCCGAGATCCCACTTCAAGGTTTTCGGCTCCACTCCCACCAGCACGGGAATGTGGACCCGGACAGTTAGCCGCGTGGAAGGCTTGTCCGCAGGATCATCGTCAATCCACAAAGCCACCATTTTATCGACGGTTCCTGAAAAATTCCCCATCTCGAATGTCGCCCGCACGACACCGGATTCACCCGGCGCATACCTGAGTTTGCCGCCCGAAATCTCGACCTTCAAACAGGAGCATCCCGGATCGCTTTTCGTGATGGAAGCGGGCTTGTCGCCCTTGTTCGTGAAGCTGAACTCCGTGGTCACGAGGGTCGCATCCGCCCCGGCGTTAACCTCCTTGAGCGTCTCGGTGAATTCCAAACCTCCGGCTTGGGTGAAAACCACGAGCGCCAGCCAAATGAAGATTCCAATTCTCATGGCTGGATTATGAGCCCGGATTTTTCTTCGGCGCAAGGGCAACCCCGATGATCAAGCGCCCGCCACGCCACTCGGGGCCAAGGATGAAAAGCGGCCGGTTTCCTTCGAGCCGCGCATCCGTCTTCAGGATCTTTTTCCGACTGAGCCAGAGCTCAAGATCCAACCCCGTCGCCTGCCGGGTGGGTTGGCTGCGCGCTTCAAAGCGGACCAGCACCTCGTCCGACGGCTTCAAGGGCTGCGCCCAACTTTCATAACTCCTCAACAACGGCTGCACGTCCTGCCCGAGCAACCGGTAGTTCTTGAACCGAAGCCGCTCTTCGCCCCGCAAGCGCTTCTCGATCTCTTGCGTCACCGCAGCGGTCTTGGCACCCGCCACCTCGGGGTCACCGTTAGTCGCGTGATAGACGGTCACCCCGACCCACCCGATGTTGGCCTTTCCCGGATCTTCCTGGGAAAAGCCGATGTTGGAACAAAGCATCACAGCCGCCGCAACGCGGAGCCATTCGCGTCGGATCATCATTGCTCCGTTTCCATTGCGGGTTTCACCTCGCGGTTCGCCGTGGAGTCGATCTCGCGCTCCGCTGGCAAATAAACCGTTGCGGAAAAATCGGTGTCATCTGGGATCGCCGCCACACCTTTGAGTACAATCACCGTGGCGGAAGCCTCCTTGCTCGCGAACCACTCGGCGTCCACCCCGTTTTCCGGCGTGTAAACAACCGGCTCGACGGGGATCGCCTTGGGCGCACCCGCCACGTCGTATTCAGGAGTGGTTGTCGCTTTCGTTCCTGCCCAAAAAGTGAGGGCCATTCCCGCGCAGGCGGCCATTGGCATGCACCAGGATTTCCAGGAAAACGATCTCGCCCGCAGTGCAACCGCCGGGGCCGGCTCGCGAATGGCTTGCAGCACGCGGCTGTTGAAAAAGTCCGGATACGGCGGTTCCTTGAATGCCGGCATGGCCGAAGCCACCGTCGCCCGCCAGCGGCGGATCTCCTCGCGGGCGGCGAGTTGTTCCGGCCGGGTCAGCGCCCACCCCTCGACCGCGGCGAGATCCGCGCCTGCCAATTCATCGTCCAGCCACAGGGCCAGCGTTGCTTCATCGGGATTCGTATTCATCTTTTAGCAATGCTTGGAGTTTCTGACGTGCGTAAAACAACCGGCTCATCACCGTGCCCAGCGTGCTCGACATCGCCTCGGCGATTTCCTTGTAGGAAAGCCCCTGCACGTCTTTGAGGAGCACCACTTCCCGGTGGTCGGGAGAAAGTTTGCCGAGTGCGATCTGGATTTTCACCCGCAGCTCGCCGTTCGCCATGGTGGCGTCCGGCATCTCACCGCCGGACGGGGTGGTGAACGAGGCGGAATCAATCCGCTCCCGCTCGAAAATCTCGTCGTTGAACTCACCGGCGCTTTCGATCTTCCGCTTCCTCGCCCAGTCGTAAACGGTGTTGTGGGCGATTCGATAGAGCCAGGTGGAGAATTTCGCCTTCGCCTCGAACTTCGGCAAGGCATGCCAAGCCTTGATGAAGACCTCTTGCGAGAGGTCCCAAGCGTCGGCTTCCTGATGAATCATGTTGCGGATCATGGCGAATATCCTTCCCCGGTGCCGGGTCACGAGCTCGTCGTAAGAGCGCGTGTCCCCTTGTTGCGCCAGTTCAACCAGTCGGAAATCATCGTCCGGATCGGTCATGATGGCATCCGGATCGACAGAACCAACAGGCTCCTGCGCGACCTTCGACGTCTCATCAATGGGTTTATTCATTATTCAGGGGGAAAATTTCACCTGCGCCAGACGCAAGCGATCACGACCGCAGCCTGCCCGCCGCTTGCCGGGCGCGCAACCCGGAATCTCGCGTTCCTAAATTCCGCCCAAGACCTCGCCGAACACCGTGAGCGTGTCATCCAGATCCGCCTCGGTGTGGGCGAGCGAAATGAAGCCGGTTTCGTAAGGTGACGGCGCGAGGTAAATCCCCTTGTCAAGGCACCCCCAGAAGAACTTTTTGAAGAACTCCAAATCCTGCTTCATCACGTCATCGACGTTGACGATTTCCCGGTCGGTGAAGAACAGGCAGAACATCGACCCGACGCGGTTGAAGCGGTGGGGCACGCCTTTTTCCGCGAGAAGCTGGCGCAGGCCTTTTTCGAAATGCGCGCCAAGCTGCTCGAGCCGGGCGAAACCGGAGCGGTTGTGCAACTCACGGAGCTGGGCAAGGCCGGCCGCCATCGCGAGTGGATTTCCGCTCAAGGTCCCAGCCTGATAGACCGGGCCGATCGGCGCGAGCATGTTCATCACGTCCGCCCGCCCGCCGAAGGCCCCGACCGGCAGGCCGCCACCGATCACCTTGCCGAAACAACTGAGATCCGGCGTGAGATTTTCCAGTCCTTGCACCCCCGCCCTGCCGAGACGAAAGCCGGTCATCACTTCGTCGAAAATCAGGAGCGCGCCGTGCTTTTTCGTGATCGAGGAAAGCAGATCCAAGTAGCCGGCTTTCGGGAAAACCAAACCGGCGTTCGCGGGATAAGACTCCACGATGATCGCCGCGATTTCCTCACCCCGCGCAGCGAAAAGCGCTTCAAGAGCTTCAGGATCATTATAGGAAAGGACGATGGTCTTCTCCGCGAACGCCCTCGGAACCCCCGCCGAATCCGGCTCGCCATGAGTGAGCGCCCCGGAACCGGCGGCGACTAGCAGCGAGTCGCTATGGCCGTGGTAACAGCCGTTGAATTTCACGATGTAGTCGCGTTTCGTGAAGCCCCGCGCCAGACGGATGGCGGACATCGTCGCTTCGGTACCCGATGACGTCATGCGGACTTTCTCAACGGACGGCACCCAATCACGGATCGTGCGCGCCATTTCCACCTCGAACATGTTGGGAATGCCGAAAGAAATCCCGCTCTTCGCCACCTCGTGGATCGTGTTGGTGATGGCGACCGGCGCGTGGCCGAGAATATTCGGCCCCCACGAGCCGATGTAGTCGATGTAGTGCTTGCCATCGATGTCCTCGATGCGACTGCCCGCGGCGCGGCGGATGAAAAACGGCTCGCCGCCGACGTTGCGAAACGCCCGCACCGGGGAGTTCACCCCACCCGGGATCAGTTCCTTGGCGACGGCGAAAATCTTCTGTGAAAGCGGGCCCTGCGAGTGCATGCGCGGACCATGAATCAAGATTGGCAAACGTCCAATCGCGAATAATCCTCGAATAATCCACCGCCCGCGACGTCGGAACGAAATGAGGATTCCGCTTTGGAAAAAAACCACTACCTTCCCTCCCATGAAGCCGGGACTTTTTACCCTCATCGCCGCCATGCTCGTTCTCCCGATGCAGGCCCAGACCAAGCGCGCCGGGCGGAAATCGCTGCTCGATACCGACCCCTCGGTCGTTTACATGGAGCAAGCGCTGAAGAAACCGGTCGAGCTAAAGGTCATCAAGGAAGCCCCGGTTTTTTCCGATAAGGAAGGCAAGCAACGCCTCGGCACCCTCAAAGCCGACCAGACCGTCCGCCTCGAGGCCATCACCGATAAAATCTACCGGGTCCGCGGCCAGGGCACGCGCGAGGGGATTTCCGGCTGGGTCGCGCCTTGGGCGTTTTCCTCCACCGATCCCGAATTCGTCGCGAACCTCAAACAACTCTACCAACGGCAGATCCAAGTCCAGGCGCTCATCGACAACAAACAAGTCGCTGCCGGCATGACCCTCGACGAAGTGGCGCTCGCGAAAGGCAAACCGACCAAAACCTCCTTGCGAAAAACCGCCACCGGCCAATCCGGGCGCTGGGAATTCATCGAATACGAGGAAATCAAAAACTACGTCACCGAGATCGACCGCGTCACCGGCCAGGCCTACCGGCGGCTCGTCAGCGTGACCCAGGAGGAGAAAGGCAAGACCGCCGTCGAGTTTGAAAACGATACCGTCACCGCCGTCGAGGAAAGCGAAGACCGTAAGGGTGGAAATGTCCGGATCATCGTGCCGCCCGTGATTTTCCACTGGTGAGAAAAATCACGGATGCCACATCCCGGAATCCGTGCTTTCTTTCCACATGGCCCTGCACTGCCCCGACACGATGGCCGCCGTGGCGGACCTGTTCATGGAAATGTCTCCCGGGAAACTGGAGCGACTGGGTGACATTTATAGTCCGGGGATCGCCTTCTACGACCCGATCCACGAAGTCCGCGGCCTCACGCAATTGCGCGTGGTGCTTTCCAAGTGGTTCCAGAAAATGCCCAAAATTTCCTTCAAAGTGCTGGACGCCCATGCCGACGACCGCACCGGATTTTTCCTCTGGACCATGAGCTACCCGCAGAACGGAATCGAGCGGGTCATCCCCGGCATGAGTCACTTCCGCTTCGCCCCGGACGGGCGGATTTGCGAACAACGCGACCAATGGGACGCCTCGTTCGTGCTCTACGGCGAGCACCCGGTGCTCGGCTGGCTGATGCAGAAAATCAAACGCCGGGCGCAGTTCATCACGGAAACGGACGACACGTGACGCCGTCACAAAGCGTCACCCCGCCGCCCGCACCCGGCGCAAAAGCCACCTGCGGAAACTTGGACACTCCGCCGAAACCGCCCCACTCGAAATCGAACATCGTATCGCAGCGGTCCAGATAGGCGCCGAAAACCTTCGCGTCCGACAAGCCGCGCAACGCCGCCACTCCTAACGTTTCCATTTGCAACCGCTCCAGCACCCGCGCCGCGCTGGCCTCCATCTTCGCCCGGGCGTGCTACAGCAAATAGGCCGAGGTCTCGTGGATCAGCGCGTCAGGCATCGTCCCCCACCCTACCGCGATCCCCGTGGCTGTGCACTCGTGGGGAATCCACAGCCGGTTCGCGCCACATCATCTCGCCCGTTTCCCCGGCAGTTTGGCCGACCCCACCGGATTTGAAACCCGCTCCTTCGACTTCCCATTGACCTTGATCCGAACCCGATATAAGCCGTTTGCGTGACAAGACACCTATTCCGGCTTCGTCCGCTTCAAGCGGGCGACTTTACTGTCGGTTTTCCGTGTGATTGTCATGTGTTCGGTGGTTTTGTGTGTTGTTCTTTCGCGCGGTGTGGCAAACCGGGATACAAACAACACAAAACACGAGCAATCCCTTACAGGGCCTGTAGCTCAGCGGTTAGAGCAGGGGACTCATAATCCCTTGGTCCAGGGTTCAAATCCCTGCGGGCCCACCTTTATGATGAGTGAGTTATGAAAGTTTTTCAATCTAGCGGAATTCCGTGCTAGGGCAATTGTAGGGCAATAATCGACGCTCTTCGGCAAGCGTGATCGTGGATGTACTCGCGCGCATTCCCCCGGCCTTGAAATTGCAGCTCCCCGGCGATGCTATAACAGATTTCTAATTTTGCACGTTTACATCACCGAACTCGTTCGTTACCCGTGGCCCGGCAACGTCCGCGAGCTCCGCCGCGTCATCCAGCAATCCGCCATGCTGACTCCCGGGAAGGTGATCAACCCTGAAGACCTGCGATTCGAAGCTCCCATGCGGCCCAATCCCATGTCTGCGCTCCCCGATCCGTCCGAGGGTTTCAAGGTGAATGAGTTTGTCGATGAGATCAAACTCCACCTGATCCGCCGCGCCATGGAGCTCGGCGGCGACGTCCAGGCCCGGCTGCCAGGCTTCTTGGTATCACTCCACAAGCAATCAACCAGTTCCTGAAATCTCGGAATCTTCAATAATACTACTCCATCTATGCTCTTGATTTCGTCAGAAAAAGCAGTAGAACTTCGGTCGAAAAGTCACTCGACCATGAAAAAGCATGTTGATTCCATTGACGCCGCGATCCTCGACCGAATCCGAACGGGGCCGCAGGACCGTGTATGGACTCCGATGGATTTCATCGATCTTGGGTCGCGGGCAGCAGTGGACAAAGCCCTTTCCCGCAACTGCAAAAGCGGTCTCGTCCGTCGTGCGGGGCGTGGCCTCTACCACCAGCCCAGAAACCACCCGGCGCTCGGTTCGCTTGGTCCCAGCTACGACGCCATGCAGGATTTGGTTCAGCGCAAGGCTGGCGGCGACGTATTCCCCACCGGTGCCCACGCGGCCAATGTGCTCGGCCTCAGTGACCAGGTGCCCATGCGGAGCTGGCACCTGACCACCGGCCCGAACCGCCGCATCCGCAGCGGTAATTCCGAAATCGTCCTCCGCCACGTTTCCCCGCGGTTCGTTTCCACGAAAAACCCAAAAAGCGCTCAGGTCATCCTCGCCCTGCGCTGGATAGGAAAACGTGGCGTGGATGCCGACGTCATTTCGAAGCTCCGGCGAAACCTTTCCCCGGCCGACCGCGCGGCCCTTCCTGCTGATGCCGCCAGCGCTCCCGCCTGGATCGCCGACATTTTCCACCGCGTGGCCAAAGACCTGCCAGCCGCCTGAACCATGGATGCCTTGCTGAAGCTCACCCCCGCCGACCAACTCGACGCTTACGTTGAAGTGAACCGGGCGATGGGCCTCGACGCCGCCAGCGTGGAAAAGGACTTCTGGGTATGCTGGACACTGCGCGAAATCTTCTCGGATCCGGACATTGGTGGCCACATCACCTTCAAGGGTGGCACTTCGCTTTCTAAGGCCTGGAAACTCATCGAGCGCTTTTCCGAGGACATCGATCTCATCGTGGACAAGGAGGTTCTCGGCTTCGGTGGAGATGCCGCACCAGACAAGGCTCCCTCGAACAAACAGCGCAAGGCGCGTCTCGAAGCACTCATGGACGCCTGCCGCGATTGGGTCCAGGGAATGCTGCAACCCATCCTCGCGTCCCGAATCCAAAACGCTCTCGGTGAAACAGGCTGGCAACTCGAAGTCGATCCCGACATACCCGACGGCCAGTGCCTGCTCTTCCACTATCCCACGGTCTTCCCAGCCAGCGCGGCGGCATACGTCCGCCCTGTTGTGAAAATCGAACTCGGCGCACGCTCGGACGACTGGCCTCACGAGGAGAAGTCCATCCAGCCGTATGTGACAGCGCACTTTCCCACGCTCGACCCGGCACCATCCTGCGTCGTCCGGGTGCTCGCCGCCGAGCGCACGTTTTGGGAAAAAGCCTGCCTGCTCCACGAGGAAACCTTCCGCCCGCCGGGCAAGCCTCGAAAATTCCGCATGGTCCGCCATTACTACGACCTCTGGTGCCTCCTCCGAGCCGGTGTCGGCGAAAAGGCCCTGGCTCAAACGGCCCTCTTCGAGCGGGTCGCCGAGCATCGTGAACTCTTCTTTCGCTTCTCTTGGGTGGACTACACCACCCACAAGCCCGGCAGCTTCCGGCTCACGCCGCCCACAGAACATCTAAGCGACTGGAAATCCGACTACGCCGCCATGCTTGGCCCGATGTTCTTCGGCAAGACTCCTTCATTCGAGGAAATCATCACCATCGCCGCCGACTTCGAAAAAACCTTCAACGCCACCGCGAATCCCGAATCCTCTTCGGAAACTTCAACGAAATGAGATCCAGCCATCAACAAAGATTGATTTTTAGGGGCACACCCCGAGTCCAATCAAGGATTCAAAGCATTGAATTTAAGTCACTTAAATCAGAATTCGGGTTCTGGCACGGTCCCTGCGATGTATGGCAGCATCGCCACCCGTATTTGAACCCCAACATTCTACATTTCCTGCCCCGCTAGATTTCCCATCCTCATCCCATGTCCCGCAACGAACGCACCACCTGCAAGGAACTCATCGAACCCGCTCTCGCCCATCTCGGCTGGACCTGGGACGAGCAGCTGTGAGGCGGGCCGGGCCGAGTCAATCTGACCGGGGACACGATGTATGATGATTCCCGGGCGATCATCACGGACTGCTTAACGTGCCGGAAGAAGCTTCGGCTGCCGGTGTGAAGAAGCTGGTATTCGAGTCTTCCGCCTCGATCTACGGCGACAATCCGACGGTGCCGAAGCTCGAAAACCATGCTGCCCGAACCGAAGAGCCCGCACGCTGGATTTTTCAAAAACACCAACTGACAGGCAGCCACTTTCAAGTTCCAATCACCATCAGTCAATGACTCAAGAATTCACCTTTCGTCGCAAATTCATCAATCCCATCGGCGGTATCGCCGCGGGATGCACCAGCGTTCCGGGACTCGTTACGACGGCGGGGGTGTTTGTTGCTCACAGTCAGTTTGTTGTAAAACCAGGCTGGACGAATCCCCGCCTCTGACCATCTAGCTTTTATTCGCTAACAATCCTAATCCGCCACCGCATCTTCCATGAATCTTCGAAACTACTTCACCCTGCCCCTCACCGCTCTCGCTATCAGCGGGTCACTCCACGCCGTCGAGCCACCGACTCCCTTCGGCGCCCTGCCGCATGAACGCCAGGTTCAATGGCAACGCATGGAATACTACGCGTTCGTCCACTTCGGGCTCAACACCTACACCAACCGCGAGTGGGGATATGGCGACGAGGACCCGAAACTGTTCAATCCCTCATCCTTCGACGCGCGGGTGATCGTCCGCCAGTTCAAGGACGCCGGGATGAAGGGCGTGATCTTAACCGCAAAACACCACGACGGCTTCTGCCTGTGGCCGACCAGGACGACGGCCCATAACATTTCAAAAAGCCCGTGGAAAGACGGCAAGGGCGATCTCGTCCAGGAGTTCTCCACCGCCTGCAAAGCGGAAGGGCTCAAGCTCGGCATCTATGTCTCGCCGTGGGACCGCAATCACGCGGAATACGGTCGCGAAGGATATGTGAAGGATTTCCACGAGCAGATCCGCGAGGTCCTCACCCACTACGGGCCGATCTTTGAAATCTGGTTCGACGGCGCGAACGGTGGCGACGGATTCTACGGCGGGGCCAGGGAATCGAGAACCATTCCCGAGAACTACTATCAGTTTCAGGAAGTGGTGAAAATGACCCGCGAATTGCAACCGGACTGCGTGGTCTGGGGAGCTGGAGACGCCCGCTGGGGCGGCTCCGAAAAGGGCCACGTCGGCTACCCGCACTGGCACACGTGGGGTGCCGGCGGCATGGGTGCCACCGGCGTCCGCCACGGAATAAGCTGGGTCCCTGCGGAAGGCGACACTTCGATCCGGCCGGGCTGGTTCTGGCACGAGCGCGAGGACGGCCAGGTAAAGAGTCCGGAGAAGCTCACGCAGTTGTGGTTCGACTGCGTCGGTCGCGGAGCCAACCTCATCCTCAACGTCCCGCCAGACCGCGACGGAAAAATCCGTCAGCCGGACATCCAGTCACTGAATGAATTCCGCGAAGCCCGCGACGCGCTTTTTTCGAGAGACTTCGCCGTTGGAGCCGTCGCCGAGGGCCCGGCAAGGGGAGGGGATCCGACTTACTCCGCGGGCAAACTAACGGATGACGACATTGAGAGCTACTGGGCGGCCGATGATGATAACCACACCCCGACCGCCGAGATTCGGTTGTCCACATCCGCCACGTTCGACGTCATCCGCCTGCGTGAGCAAATCCGCCTGGGCCAGCGCGTCGATGCCTTTGAGATCGACGCTTGGATCGATGGCGATTGGAAAAAAATCCACAGCGGCAAAACCGTCGGCACGCAGGTGCTCATCCGGCTCCCCCAACCAACAACCACCGACAAGCTGCGCTTGCGGGTGACAGATTCCGCCGCGGTTCCATGCCTTTCCGAGTTCGCACTTTACCGGATGCCGGTGATCCGCGCAGCCGCCGAAAAAGTGAGCGGCCCGGATGCCAACCGCTCCAAGGCTTCGTGGAAAATTCTATCAGCCACCGCCGGGAACGCGGCAAACGCCATCGATGATGATCCTAAAACCTTCTGGCACACCCATCCGAACGAGGGCGAAAAGAACCCACCCCAAAGCTTTGATGTCGATCTGGGAAGTGACATCAAGATCGGTGCTTTCACCTACCTGCCGCGCCAGGACGGCACGCCCCATGGTATGACCGACCGCTATCGCTTCGAGATCAGCCGCGATGGAAAACGCTGGGTGCAAATTGCCGAAGGTGAGTTTCCGAACATCAAGGCAAACCCGATCGAGCAAATCGTTCCCCTGAGCCCTCCTGTAGTTGCCCGCTACTTCCGGTTCACGGGACTACACGCAATGGAAAAAAACCATGTGAGCGCCGCCGAGGTCGGGGTGATCGCGGCACCCTGATCATTGGATTCCGAGTTCGCGCCTCACGTCAACAAACGCCGCGACGGCGCGTTCCAGATCTTCCCGAGTATGGGCGGCGTTGATCTGGGTGCGAATCCGCGCCTTGCCCTGCGGCACGACCGGATAGCTGAATCCAATCACATGGACACCCTTGCCCCGCTCGCCAAAGCCGGAGTCCCGATCCTCGCCGTGGTCGGAGACGCCGACAAAACCGTTCCTGCTAGCGAAAACATCGATATCGTCGAGAAACGTTACCAAGCGCTCGGCGGGAAAATCCAGGTCATGCGCAAACCCGGCTGCGATCACCACCCGCACAGCTTGCCCGACCCTGCGCCGATCGTGGATTTCGTGGACGGGTGTTACCGGTGATTTTCTTCACCTCCGCGCATAGCGGAACTCTGGAAACGCCCGCAACAGCCGGCGCATCTCAAGCTTCATCAAAGTCGCCGTCACCAAATGCGCGGGCAGGCCGCTGCGCTCGATGATGAGATCCACCGGCGACTCGTCCGCAGTCACGACAGCGAAAACGATGGCTTCCTCTTCCGGCAGTTCGGGGATTTCCGCGCCGGGTTCCGCGATACTGGCTTTGCGGGCGAAGGGCGGTTCGCCGAGGTCGTCTAGCAGGTGACTGGCATCGGCGACGAGGGTGGCATCGGCGACGAGGGTGGCATCGGCGACGAGGGTGGCATCGGCGACGAGGGTGGCATCGGCGACGAGGGTGGCACCGTCGCCGATGAGTTGGTTGCAACCGGCGGACGTCGGCTTGTCGATCGGTCCGGGGACGGCGAAAATCGGTTTGCCATATTCGGACGCGAGATTTGCGGTGATCAGCGAGCGGCGGAGATGCAAAAGCGCGGCCACCCGCTCCACGCGCCGCTGGTCCGCGCCCTCTCCGTTGTTGCGCAAGTGTTCAAATAAGATTGCTGCCAGCCGGTGTCGCTATCAGCCTTCCCCCATGACTCACAGATCTGGATTTCAGTATCCCGGTGCGGCATGCCGCGTATGGAACCGCATGAATGGGCTCCTACTGCAGCTTTTGACCTGTCTCGCCGGGTCCGCCTTCGTTTCTGCCGTCGAGCCTCCCGCCGAACCGATGAGCGTTTGGTTCACGGCACCCGCAAAAAGCTACCAGGAATCTTGCCCGCTGGGCAACGGCCGCCTCGGCGCGATGGATTTCGGCGGGACCGGCGAATGGCGCATCGTCCTCAACGAATCGTCCGTCTGGTCCGGCGGCCCCTATGACTCGAACCGCCACGATGCATGGAAATGCCTGCCGGAAGTGCGCGAAAAAATCTTCTCCGGCGAGATGGCCGGTGCCGAAGCGTTGCTGAAGAAAAATTTCCAGTATCCCGACGGCACCAAGGGCTGGTGGAATCCCAATCAATTCGGTTGCTATCAGATTCTTGGGGATCTCTTGATCCGGTTCCAAACGTCCGGGGACGCCGCGGCATCCGGATACCGCCGCGACCTGAACCTGCTCCAAGGTGTCTCAACGACCATCTTCGCCTTGAACGGTGCCGGGCAGAAGCGCGAAGTGTTCGTGTCGAAGCCGGACGAGGTGATCGTCGTCCGGTTCATGGCCACGGGTTCGGAAAAGCTCTCGTTCACCGCCGGCTTGTCGCGGAAGGAAAACGCCACGGTGAAAGCGGACGGAACCGACCATGCGCTTGTCGGCCAACTGCCCTTCGAGAAACCGGGCGGCGGCGGCGAGGGCACACGGATTTTAGCGCTGTTATGCGCGGAGAGCACCGGAGGAACGACCCGCACGACTGACCAGGGCATCACCATCGAGGGCGCGGATGAGGTCCTGCTGTTGGTTTCCGCCGGCACCAGTCTGGGCAATCCCGGTTTTGAAAAACAGGTGCGCGACCGCCTGGCCGCCGCCCGCCGCAAGTCCGCCGACGCGCTGCGCTCCGCCACCGTGTCCGACCACGCCTCCTCCATGGAGCGCTGCAAGGTCACGCTGCCCGCCGGTCCCAACGCAGCCTTGCCGACGCCCGAACGCGTGAAGCTGAATGAAAAATCTCCCGACCCCTCGCTGGCCGCCTTGTATTTCCAATATGGCCGCCACCTCATGGTTTCCGGATCGCGTCCCGACTCGCCGTGGCCGACCAACCTCCAAGGCATCTGGGCCGAGGAATACAATACGGCGTGGTGCGGGGACTTTCACACCAATATCAACCTCCAGATGAACTACTGGCCCGCCGAGGTGACCAACCTCGCGGAGTGCCACCTGCCGCTGATGCGCTTCCTCGAAGGCATGTCCAAGGAAGGCGCGCGCACCGCGAAGGCCTATTTCAACGCGCCGGGATGGACGGCTTATCACACGCAGAACCCATGGTTTGAAACCTCGCCCAGCTACCTGTCGGCCTCGGCCGGCCCGACATGCGGCGCGTGGCTCGTCCAGCATGTGTGGACGCATTATCAGTTCACCCGCGACAAGGAGTTTTTGAAAAAATACTATCCGCTTCTGCGCGGTGCCGCCGAATTCTGCGCCGAGGTGCTTGTCGAGGATCCGAAATCCGGTTTTCTCGTCACCGTGCCCTCCAGCTCGCCGGAAAACAGCTATTTCACCACCGCCCAGGACGGCAAACGCATCAAGGCATGGCTGTGCGCCGGCTCCACCTATGACATGCAGATCATGCGCGGTTTGTTCCAAGCCACCACCGAAGCCGCCGCCCTGCTCGGCGTGGACCGGGAATTCGCGGAGAAACTGACGGCCACCAGTGCCCGCCTCGCCCCCACCAAGCTCAACAAGGACGGCCGCATCATGGAATGGCAGGAGGACTTCGAGGAAGTGGAGGTCAGCCACCGCCACAGCTCGCACCTTTGGGGACTCTATCCCGGCACCGAAATCAACGCCAATACCCCGCACTTGTTGGAAGGCGCGCGCCGGTCGCTCGACCGCCGCGGCGACGCTTCGACCGGTTGGTCGATGGCTTGGAAGGCGAACTTCTGGGCAAGGCTCAACGATGGCGACCGCGCCGCCAAACTGGTTTCGATGCTCATCGGCCGCGGTGCCCCCAACCTGATGTGCCTTCACCCGCCATTCCAGATCGACGGCAACTTCGGCGGCTGCGCGGCCGTCGCCGAAATGCTCGTCCAAAGCCACGATGGCCGCCTCACCCTGATGCCGGCCCTGCCCGCCGCCTGGAATCATGGCACCGCCAAGGGACTGCGCGCCCGCGGCGGTTTCGAGGTGGACATGGAGTGGCAGGACGGAAAAGTCACCCGAGCCACCATCCACTCGCACGTCGGAGGCCCGCTCACCCTCCGCCATGCCGGCAAAGAGCAAACGTTTGCCACCCAAAAGGGCCAACGCCTCGAATTCACACCCTGAAGAACGAGGCCCCATCGTGCAATCGTCGCTTGATGTCAGTGGCCACCTCGGTTTCCTATCCGCCATGCTGACCAAGACGCTGCGGCCGCAAGTCTTCGCTGGCCGAATGCTGATCCTTGGTCGCCGCGCTCAAGGCTGACGGCTGCGCGGTAATGCCGGGCACGGCGGATTTTTGCACGGGTCATCGGCGGGGTGAGGTGATGGTGGCGAAGGCGTGGCGGTTGTTGAAGCGGCGCATGTCGTCATGGAAGTCCTTCAACGTCG
>NZ_JBIKBQ010000024.1:0-35623 GCF_058122085.1 Luteolibacter sp.
CACCGGCCCGTCCCAGCGCGAAAGAGCAATCCGAGCTTGCTGGGGAGATCAAGTTCTCGTATCAAATGTCCATCAGCCAGCCCGCTGAGATTTTAACAATTTAACGGAAAGAAAAATTTCCCCTTGGAAATCGGCTTCCATGAATTCTTCGGCATCCCCGCCACCAACGACCGCATCCCCACCGTATTTGTGCGCGATCACCGCTTGCTGAACCTCGATGCCGACGACCCGATCCACTACACCTACAACGAAGGCGAAGCGAAGAAACAAAACATGACCAAAATGGCCGCAGGCCGCAACCGCATCGGTTGGTCGAAGGGCGGAAAGTCCGCCTGGTGGAAGGACACCGAGATCGCAGATACCCACACCCGCGAATGCGTCCAGTTCCTTGAGCGCAACAAGGAAAAGAAATTCTTCCTGCTCTTCACCCCGCATGACGTTCACGCGCCCACCATCCCCCACCCGCGCTTTGTTGGCTCCAGCGGCCTCGGCAATCGCGCCGACATGCTTCACGAGCTCGATGCGTCGATCGGCGAAATCCCCCAAACCCTCGACCGCCTCGGCCTCGCCAAGGACACCCTCGTCATCTCCAGCAGCGACAACGGCGCCTACGTCAATGACGAGAGCGGCCACAAACCCACCGGACCCTATAGCGGAAAGAAATCCCAGCTCTGGGAAGGCGGCCACCGCGTCCCCTTCATCGTCCGCTGGCCCGCACGCGTCCAGCCGGGCGTATCCGCGGACTTGGTTTCCACCATTGATATCGCCGCCACCATTAGCGCCGCCGCCGGAGTCACCTTGCCCGGGGACGCGCTGCCCGACAGCTTCAATCTCCTGCCCGCCTGCTTGGCGAAAAAATGCCGTCAACCGCGAGCACCTCATTCTCATGAGCGGCACCGGCAGCCTGGCCTTACGCAGCGGCAACCTCAAATACATGCCCGATCTCGCCGATGCCGATGGCTGGTATGGCAGCTACAACAAAAAGAACGACGCCCCCGCACGTCCCGCGCTCTTCGATCTGACAAAAGACCCTGGCGAAAGGCAGAACATTTTCCCGGAAAAGGCCGAAAGCGCCAAACGCCTCGCCGAGCTGCTTGCACACGACCATTCCAGCGCCGTCACGCGCCCACGGTGACCGGTCGCTACAACTCGCGCTCGAAACTGCAACAAGGCGGCGGAAACCATCACCACGCGCTCCAGGGAACAAACGCCGTTCTTTCTCTATCTGCCATTGGCCTCGTCGCACACGCCGATTCTGCCGACTCAGGAATGGCGGGGCAAAAGCGGATTCCATCAGCTTTGTTTCCAATCCCCTCGCACCGGGTGGCTGGTGCGATCATTGAGCGCCTCCGGAGAAACAACACGGTAATCCTCCGGATCCCAGACCACCTCGCCGCCGGACTGGATGGCGAGCACCGACAGGTGGCTCATGGCATCCGAACGCACGGCATCGTTGATGGGCCCGACGGACGGTGAATGGTCGCGGACGGAGTCAACAAAGGCCTGATAGTAGCTATTTTGATAAAGAACACGCTTGGCTCCCTCGCTCTGCTTTTCGCGGAACCAATCGGGATTGCTAGCGGCCACTCCCTCCCGGCTGAGGCTCACCCAGCCTTTCGGGCCGAAGAAGGTGGTGCCGTCTCCGCACCAGTTCTTGCGGTAGGTTTGCACAATCGGCTTGGCGATGTCGTCGCTCATGAAGTGTGTTTTGATACCACCCGCAAACTCCATCAGCACATCCCAGGAAGTGATGGCATTGAAAAGCGCGTCCGGCGTGGCGGCTGTGCCGGTGCCGCGAATCTTGAAGGGTCCCTGCTGATCGTAGTCGAGTCCCCAGATCGATATATCCAGCGGGTGGGCGCCCCAACCGGCGATGAAGCCGAGCGCGTAGTCCGTACAATACCATGAAGCCGGGCTGCTGATGCGATCCTTGGAGCAGCGCTTCATCGGCGCGGGGCCGAGGTAGAGGTCGTAATCGAGTCCGTCCGGGACGGGGATTTCTTCGAGTGACCCGCCACCCTTGCCTGCGGGGGCCCAGATGTCGATGCGCTCGATGTCTCCGATGGTGCCGTTGAGCACCAGCTCGATGCCGCGCCTGAGGATTTCCTGACTGCGTTGCTGGGTGCCGTATTGGAAAATGCGGTCGTGTTTGACACAGGCATCGAGCATCGCCTTGTTCTGGGCAAGCGTATGCCCTAACGGTTTTTCGATGTAAACGTCCTTGCCGGCACGCACGGCGGCGAGACCGATCGGGACGTGCCAGTGGTCCGGCGTGGCGATAACCACGGCGTCGATCGAAGGATCCGCGAGCAGCTCGCGGAAGTCGTTGTAAAGCTTCGGATCATGGCCCTGTGCGGCCTTCACCTTCTGTCCGGCGGCTTCGCGCTTTGGCTTGAAAGGATCTGCAATCGCGACAGACTGGACGCCTTTCATCGACAAAAAATTCCGCAACAGGCCGGAGCCCTGGCCGCCCACGCCGATGTGGCCGAGGCGGATCGTGCGGCCGGGCGCATCCGCCGCGGCGGCGCGGCGGGATGTCAGGATGAATGGCGCGGCGAGTGCCGCAGTGGATGTTGATAGAAAGCGGCGGCGAGAGGTGGTGTTCATGGGATGAGGATTTGAGTTCATGAGGCGGACCATTTGCGCAGGCGTTCCGCGAAAACCTTGACAGCTTCCTCCCCGGCGATTTCCAAAGTGGTGGGTCCGTCGAAACCGCTGGCGAGCAACTCCTTGACGATCGGCTCGATGCCGACGACGCCGTCGCCGAGCGGAATGAGCCCCATGCCGCAGCCGAACTGCGTGCCGCGCTTGGGAATCCATTCGGCGGGCATGTCCTTCCAATGCACATGCTTGATGCGCGAGCCGAAGGTTTTCACAAACTGGAGCGGATCACCGCCGCCGAGCCATGAGTTGCCGGTGTCGAGATTCACGCCGACGGTTTTCTCGTGGCCGAGCGCGTCGAGGATGCGTGACATGCCGTCCACGGTGTCGGTGAGGATGCCGTGCGGCTCCAACAACAACTCGATGCCGAAGGTTTCCGCCCAGCGGATCGGCTCGTGGAGTTTCTCGCGGATGCTGAAGAGCCGTTGGTCGTCGGTGAGGTGGTGGCCGAAGTCCGTCTTCGGGTCGCCTTCGGTGGTGATGACCTGTTTCACGCCGAGAAAATGCGCGAGCTTGATCGCCTTGATGATCTCCGCCGTGCCGTAACGGTCCGGCGAGGCCGGGTCTAACAAATTGGCGTGGGAGTCGGTTTCGATTTCCTCTACGGACATCGGTTTGGAATGGATCAGGATGCGGTAGCGGAGTTTCAACGATTGTCCGGCGGCGAGCACCAGCGGCTTGTTGAACAGAACGGCCGGACTGAAGAAGCTCATCGGCCGACTGTCATGCACATACCATGGCGACGGGTCACGCAGGTTGGCGGGATGATCGCAGATGGTAATGCCCGCGCCGGGACTGGAAAAATCCATCCAGCGCGCGTTTTGCCCGTGGCTGGCGGGCGCGCCGGTTTTGCCTTCGCTCGTGCGGATCGACCATCCATCAGGCTGGAGAACAAGCCTCGCGGACAAACCGGCGTAGCCACCGTAGGGCTTGCCGTTCTCCTCGTTCGCCAGCGGGGTGCGCCCGAGATCAACCTGCGCGTTTCCGGCGGTGAACTCGCTGGTCCAGTCGATCCGATAACGGCCATCGGCATCCGGCCGCGTGATGGTGAGCTTGCGCAATTCCGTCATGACCGCCGCTTGCCCGGGCGGGTGATAGTTGAAGGACAGTTCGGCGTGCGCGGAGAAATCCGCGGCCGGCTTGAAGGTGGCGGACATGAGTTCGGTCGTGCCCTCGCTCACATGGGTCTTCGGGTCTTCCTCCCAGTAGTTCAAGCCATTGATCAGTTTCCAAGACCACCACAAACCATGATGCCACGGGTGGTCCGCGGGTTGAAAAGCGGTCAACTCCTCGCCATCCACGCTGGCGAGCGGGTGGAAATAGGATTTCGGCTCCTTCGGGTTCGCCACAAGCCTCCAGACGGTTTTGTCGCCATGGCACAGGGTCAGGCTGGTTTCGTTTTGCCGCCATTGGTAGCCGCCCGTTTCATCCGCGATGGCGGAAACGGCGACCAGACACGCCATCGCCGCAACCGGCAATCTCGCGAGCGATCGAATCATACCCCGAACATAACGCCCGCCACATTTGCAATCTTGCAAAGTCGCCCACGATTCATGGTTGATCCCGGACTTGGGCATGCGCCAGTCCCATTGATTCACTCAAACGGCCCGAAATCCGACACACTAACGGCCTCGACCCGCATGCCGGGGTCGGGAATCAAGAACAGAAAGTCACGGGCCGTGTTGTTAAATAAAGATGAAGGGTCAGGCGAGGCGTCTTCCGGGATGTGCCGGAGCTCATCGAGGCGATCCAGAATTACCTGACTGCCCACAATGCCAACCCAAAGCCATTCGTCTGGACCGCCTCGGCCTGTGATATTCTCTCCAAATATTAGACGTGGCCGAAAGTCCTCAAAACACACGACTGCGCGTTTCTCGGCAAGTGGCACCTCGGCGGCCATGGCGTACCGGAATTGCAACCGGCCGCGCACGGCTTTGAGGAGCTCGCCTTCTTCGACGCGGGCGGCTCACCCTACCTCAAGTGGCAGGCGCAATGGAACGGCGCCAAGCCGTTTTTCCCGACCATGCCCGGCAGCTTCCGCATCGGAAAATCCGGCGAGCCGACAGACCGGCCCTACCTAACCGACGACCTCGGCGCGCGAGCCGTGGCTTACCTGCAAGGCCGTACCACAAACCAGAAACCCTTCGTCCTCTACTACTGCCCCTTCGCGGTCCACACCCCGTTCCAAGCGCCGGAAAAAACCGTGAACCATTTCCAAAGCAAGCCGCAACGCGGACACCTCCGCCGTGACAACGCGACCTACGCCGCGATGCTCAGGCACCTCGATGACTCGGTCGGCGAAATCCGCGCGACGCTGGAAAAGACCGGCCTCGCGAAAAACACCATCCTCATCTTCACCTCCGACAACGGCGGCGTCACCTACACCAGCCCGCCCGCCACCGACACCTACATCGCCAAGGGATCCCCCGAAGGCGAGACATGGTCGCCGCGATTCACTTACCATGGATTCCAATATGTCGAGGTTACGGGCTTCGATCAGGAACCGCCGCTCGATACCATCATCGGTCTCGTGCTTCATTCCGACACACCCCTAACATCCGGATTCGAGTGCTCCGATCCGGTCGTCAACAAGGTCTTCCAAAACGCCGTCTGGACCCAGCGCGCGAACTGGGTCGAACTGCCCACCGATTGCCCGCAGCGCGACGAGCGCCTCGGCTGGACCGGCGACGCGCAGATCTACGCCGCCTCCGCCGCCATCCACGCCGACGTGGCGGCCTTCTTCCGCAAGTGGCTGCGCGAGCTTGAGGAAGCCGTCACCAAGGAGGGCTTCTATCCGTCCTACGCTCCCTATCCATTCGGCCACGGCGGGGCCGTCCATGGCACCGCATGGTCGGACGCGGGGGTGATCGTTCCCCATGCGCTGTGGAAGGCGACCGGCGACCCGTCGTTTTTCACCGGCCATTGGCCGGCCATGACGCGCTACATGGAAGCCCGCAAGGCCCGCGACCCGGAACTCAAAGGATCCGCATTCGGCGCGCCGTGGGGCGATTGGCTCAACCTCAGTGATCCGACTCCTCATCCCTACGTCGAGCTGGCTTACTTCACCAAGACCTCACTCATGATGGCGGACATGGCCGATGCACAAGGACTCGCAGGCGAGGTCCAAAAATATCGCGGCTGGGTGGAAACCATGCGCTCAAATTTCCGCAAAGATTACTTCAAGCGCGACTTCTCGATCCAACCCGAATCCCAGTCCGCCTACGTGCTCGCGCTCGACTGCGGCCTTCTAACAGATACCGCCGAGCGCAAGAAAGCCGGCGACCGCCTCGCCGGCTTGATCCGCGCCAAGTCCGGACCAAATGACCACCCGCACCCCAGCCCCGTCGGGATTCATTGCACGCAGGCAAATGGCCGCCCTCGCCGTGCTGTCGGCGCTTTTCGCGATCACTCCGGTCCACGCCGCCACGAGGTATTGGGACGGTGGGAGCGTTGACATCGCAGCCAACGGTGATGGCACCAGCGACGGCTTCAACGGCACCTGGAACACCACCCTCAAGAATTGGGATCAAGGCAGCGGTCTGGCCCATGTGGCATGGGTGAATGGCGGCAACACGGCCGAAATCAACAACGCGTCGCAAACCCTCACGCTCGGCGCGAACATCATCCTTGGAGGGATCGTTCAGAAGTCGGGTGGAACCTCCGTCGTCATCGCGGGTGGCAGCTACACGCTCACGTTGAACATTACCGGAGCCAATACGTTCCTAGCGGCCGCCAACACCACCACCGGGAGAACCTTGTCGGTGAACGCCGTAATTGCTGGGGCCGCCGGCAAGAATCTCGTCCTGGCCGGCCCTGCGGAATCCGACACCGGCACCATCAATGTGGGGGCTGCCAACACCTTCAGCGGCACCACCACCTTCAGCGCCGGCGCAACCGGCGGTGCCCGCGTTTACCTGAACAATCGACTCGCGTTCCAGAACAGCACCGTGAGCCTCAGCTCGGACGCCAATCTAGCACACCGTCCTTGAAATAACTGTGCATTTGGAACAGTCTGTGCTATGATTCAATCATGGCACGGACCGCTCAACCTCTTTTGCTGCAACCAGATCAAGTCCTTCATCTTGAATCATTGCTGCGCCGCAGCACTCTTGAACACCGTATCGCAAGAAGATGCCGAGCCCTGCTGCTTGCGGCAGAAGGCATGAGCAACGTTGAAATAGGCATGAAACTCGACATGCATCGCAACGCAATCAGCAATGTCCGCACACCCCCCATGCGGCCCTTCGGCTTCTTCGCGGAGGTGGTGCGGTTGATCTCGGTGTAGCTGTCATGGAGCGCTTTGACCTCCGCCGTGAGGATGCCCCAGCAGTCCTCCGCGCTCACGGTGAGCAGCCGCCGCCAGACATACTGGCCGAATCCGCTCGCCCAAAGTTCAAGCGCCCAATATCCGGCCAGCTTCGCGTCTCCGCGCCGGATCGCCTTCTGCATCGCGCATGATACTGCCGGGAAGGAGTATCCGCGAGTGGTGTGTAAGTGGCAACTCATTGTCTGCTAGATTAGCGGTTTGGCACACGAGGTGAAAGCAGTATTGGACGCCATTTGTCACAGCTTCCCAGACTCTGCTAGATGCTCTCACGCCTCGCCGGTTTCAGGCAGGGTCACCGTCCGGGTCCTGCGGTCATACTCGAAGGTGTTCTCCCACTGGCCCGCCTTGGGCACGATGCCGAACCACTCGTCGGCCTGCTCCTCGGTGACCAATTCCCGGTAGTGCTTGAAAATGATCGACGGCGAGTTCCCCGCTCCGAGTGCCACTTGGTCGGCGCTCTTCACTTTGGAGATCCGGTAACTGATGAACGAGTGGCGCAGCACGTTTCGGGGCCATTCGATACCGAGGGCGCGGGCCAGTGCGGTCGCTTCCTTGATGAACTCGCTGGATGCGATCACACGCCCCTTCCTTGGCAACAACTGGAGCCATGCGGCGAGGTTATCCGTGATCGGCACGAGACGGCGGGATGCGGTTTTCGCCTGGTCGGCCCGGATTTCGATCAGCCGCCGGTCCAGATCCACGGCCGACCAGTTCAGACGGGCAAGCTCGGCCGACCGGATGCCGGCGAACGCGCTGATCGAGAGCAGGGGAATCAGGTGGATCGGAGCCGCATGGATCACCTTGCGGAATTCGGCGGCAGTGAAAATTTCGATGTCGCCGCTCTTGACCTTCACCTTCCGCAACTGGCTCGACGCGATGGGTTTGCCCTCTGGCAGGTAGTTCTGCTCCAGTGCGAAGGAGAAAAGGATATTCACGTAAAGCAGCATTGAGTTGCGGGAACTCGGTGAAACGTTCAAGCCGCGCAGCCAGGCATCGATGTCCGACGAGGTGATGTCCAGAATCTGGCCGGGGTGGGCGGTGGCGAAGCGGTTGAGAACCGAGCGGAGCTGGGCCAAATGGCGCTTGCCGGAACCATCCTGCTTTCTGGATTGGAGAAGCTGGGCGACGACCTCGGGCACCGTGGCGCGGCGGGTGACGTTGCCGAAATGCTTCGAGTATTCGGCAGCCATCGAGGCAAGGGATTCCGTCCCGGCCATTTTGCGTGCGCGCAAATAATCCTCCATGGCGGAAACCAAGGGCAGCCCGGCTTCATCCGCCATTTTGCGCACGGCGAGGTAGGTCTCGCGGTCATGCGGTTTCAGGTCCGTCATTTGCTGCATGCCGGACTGGATTCGCTGCGCCACGAGCTGCGCCTCCTTCTTAGCCGCATCGAGTGTCTGGAAGACCTGCCTCAGCCGCTTGCCATCCCGATAATAGGCGACCGCGAAACGCACCCTGCCGCCGGATTCCATGCGGTAAACCGGAACCGCCGCGGAACCGAATTTCACGACCGCGACGGGCCCCTGTTTCTTCCTCCTGCCGCAACGCGCTGGCTTTGAATTTGTTGGCAGAGCCGGAGCCGCGTTTGTCACCAATTTGTCACCACCCGTATTCATGACCGGGCGGGGGTGTCAATTTGGGCCTCTTTTTCAGAAGCCAACCCATTGATTTTGAATGGAGTATAAAAAATACACCCGAAGGGACTCGAACCCCTAACCTTCTGATTCGTAGTCAGACGCTCTATCCAATTGAGCTACGGGTGCCTTGCGGCGTGCGCGGGGCGGAAAGAAGCCGATTTTTCAAGCGGCTGTCAAGAATTTCGGCATGAATATTTCCTGGGGGACCATGGAACGTCCCGTGACCCGCCCTCTTGACCGGGGAAACGGGCGAAAAACAATGACTTCCAAAAATGAGGATTGCGGGGGCAGGTGCTTGGATTGCTAGAATCCGAGGGTGAAGCAGGAGCATGGAAAACCGGCGGAGGATAAGGGTGGCTGGGCGTGGATGCCTCTTCTGTGGATCATCGCGGCCAGCGCGCTGGCGCATTTGTGGTGCTTGGGCGCTCAATTTTTTCTGGATGATTTCCCGGGAATCCTGGACAGCGACAATGTCCTGACGGGGGATTTGACGGGAACCAGTTGGAATGCATGGACCTGTCTTGGCTATATCATTCAATACCGGCTGTTTGGGATGTCGCCGGTGGGGCTCCATGCGGTGAACTGGATGCTGCACACCGCCGTGGCTTGTGTGTTGTTCGGCTTCGGGCGGGATTTCCTGCGCGGCCGCTGGCCGGCGGGCGTGGCGTTGTTCGGGGCCCTGTTGTTCGCGGTGCATCCGCTGGCGAGTGAGATTCCGAATTACGCGCGGTCTCAGGATCTGGCGTGG
This sequence comes from Luteolibacter sp., assembly GCF_058122085.1. Taxonomy (NCBI): domain Bacteria; kingdom Pseudomonadati; phylum Verrucomicrobiota; class Verrucomicrobiia; order Verrucomicrobiales; family Verrucomicrobiaceae; genus Luteolibacter; species Luteolibacter sp. The sequence continues at coordinate 9,374 of NZ_JBIKBQ010000024.1, forward strand.
GTGACGCTTTTTTCGCTGTTGGCGGCTTGGGCGGTGCTGGGATTTCTGAGGGAAGGCGGCTGTTGGAAACTGGCGGGCTGCGTGGTTTTCGTCCTTGGCGCGACGTTTTCCAAAGGGCCGGGATTGTTTCATGCACTGATGCCTGTCGGCGCGGTGGCGCTGGTGTTTTTCCAGCCAAAACATGTCAGCCTGATCCGGAAATATCCGTGGCAGAGTGCTGGAATCCTCGTGGTCGCCCTCGAATTTCTGTGGGTGGTGGGACGTTTGGACATGCGACTGGACTCGCTTCACCAGTGGACGGAATCGCGGTTCATCGGCCATGCATACACGCTGTCGAGGGTGTTCTGGGAATTCGGCTGGCGCAGCGTGATCCCGGTGGGATTGAGCGCGGACCACCACATCGCGGAGACGCTGGTCCCGCCGGGATCGCCGTTTTGGAACATCCCGGACAAGGGTGCGATGCTGGCGGCGGCGGGTTTCCTGGCCTTCGCGGCCTTCAGCGTGGTGCTCGCGTGGCGGAAATCGACGCGGTTGTTTGGCGTTTGTTTGTTTTTGTATGTCGCGACGATTCTCTTCCGGGTTTTCTACGCGATCCCGGAGTTCATGCCGGAATACCGGATCTATCCGGGGCTGCCGTGGTTTTGTCTCGGCGCGGCCATCGTCCTCGCGGCCGCTTGGCGGGCGGTCTGCGGCGGGATTTCCCCGCGCCTGCCGGCGGCGCTGCTGTTGGGGATTTTCATCCTGCTCTCGGCGAAGCGTTCCTTTCTGTGGCACGATCTGGACCGGCTGATGGCGGATGTGCTCGAGCAATACCCGACGCAGGCGCGGGCGTTGTGGGAGTTGGACAAGCGGGACATTTCCCGGGAAAACTGGCAGGCGGTGATCGACCGGCAGCGCAATGCGTGGCCGGAAGCAGCAGCTAGATTTCATGCGAAGAACCGGCTGCTCGCCCCGGCGCGGGAACTGCCGACCGGCCATTTCGCGCTGGCGGAAGTCGCGTGCGCCGGGCGCTACGCCATCGCCCTTGCCCATCAGGAAAGCCCGGCCATCGGCCTGCGGGAGATCAACCGTCTGGAAGCCTACATGAAGCGCCTCGGTCTCGATCCGAAGGCGCACGCGATTCACTGGAACTACTTTTCCCGCGACAAGGGACTCGTCTTGGAGCTCGCCGGAAATTACGAGGCCGCCGCCGAATGCTTGCGCGAGGAGGGCATCACCGGTCCCCGCAAGCGTGACCTCGAGCGCGTTGAGAAAAAGCTCGCGGCACTCAAGCCAGATTCGTGAACACCGCCTGCACGTCGTCGTCGTCCTCGATCTTGTCCAACAGGTTTTCCACGTCCTCCATCTGCTCTTCGGTGAGCTCGATGGGCTGGGTGGGCAGGCGTTGGAGACTGCATTTCGTCGGAACAATCCCCGCCGCCTCGACCGCGTGGCTCAGGCTGGCGAAGGCGCTGAATTCGCCGATCACCGAGACGACGCCATCATCCACCGAGAGTTCTTCGAGTCCGGCGTCGATAAGTTCGAGTTCGAGTTCTTCGAGATCGCGGCCCGCGGGCACGGGGAACTCGATGACCGACTTGCGGGTGAACATGAAATCGAGCTGGCCGGCATTCACCAGCTGGCCGCCGTTTTTGTTGAAGATGATTTTCAGATTGCCGATGGTGCGGTTGGAATTGTCGGTCGCGCACTCGACGATGAAGAGCGAACCGTGCGGGCCTTTGCCCTCGTAGGTGACTTCCGTGATGTCGGCGGCGTCCTTGCCGGCGGCGCGTTTGATGGCGTTCTCGATGTTTTCCTTCGAGAGGTTCTGGGCCTTCGCGTTGTTGATAGCCACTCGCAGCGTCGCGTTGGATTCCGGGTCCGGGCCACCGCTTTTGGCGGCCATGGTGATGGATTTGGCCAGCTTCGGGAAAACTTTGGACATCGTGGCCCAACGCGATTCCTTAGCCCGGCGGCGGCATTCGAAGTGTCTTCCCATGGTTTTCGGTCGGTTAAAGGTTGGCCGGTGAGGCACCGGGGCGGAGATCTAAGCAGGCGGGCGGGCAGATGCAAGCGAAGTGCTCGCACCCAGCGCCTCGAAGCCGCAGAACAGCTTGGAGCCGATAGGCGGTTTGGCGGCGAGCGGCAGGTCGTGGTCGAGATGGCGGCGGCAGATTTCCTGGAAGTCTGCCGGGGTTTTCATCCGGCGCATGTCGAATTCAAAATCGCCCGCCAGGCCGTGGCTGATGTAGGCGAGCGTTTTTTTCATCCGCTGGACGTGGGCGAGCGGGTTGAACTTCGGGGTCTCGCGGGCGATCTCGTCGGAGAGTTCGAGCACGTATTGCCAGAGATCGCGGTGGCTCGGCGCGGCGGCGGGCGCGCCTTCAAAGGCGGCGGTTAGCTGGGAGAAGATCCACGGGTTGCGGATCGCGCCGCGGCCGACCATCAGGCCCGCCGCGCCGGTTTGCGCGAGGTAGGAAAGCCCGGTCTCGGCATCGACCACGTTGCCGTTGGCGATCACCGGACAGGGCATCGCCTCCACCGCCGCGCGCACGCGGTCGGGATGCACCGGCGTCTGATAGCGCTCCACCACGGTGCGGCCGTGGATGGTGAGGCCGTCGATGGCGTGGCTGCGGAAAATCTCCAACAGCGCGGGGAATTCCTCGGCAGTCGTGTAGCCGACGCGGGTTTTCACGGTGAATTTCCCGGGGATGGCGTCGCGCAGCGTGCCGATCAGGCGGTTCACCGTTTCCGGATTGCGCAGCAGTCCGCCGCCCGCGTCCTTGCGGCAGACGATCGGCGCGGGGCAGCCGAGGTTCAGATCGATGCCGGCGACGGGCAACTCCGCCAGCTCCCGCGCGGTGCGGGTCAGGCTCGGCAAGTCGCGGCCGATCATCTGGGCGAACACCGGCTTGCCTGTTTCATTCTCAACGATCGAGCGGAGAATATAGCGGTTCAGGCAGGAATCCGGATGGACGCGGAAGTATTCCGTGACGAACCAATCCGGCGCGCCCCGCCGCGCGATAACCCGCATGAATGGCAGGTCGGTCACGTCCTGCATCGGCGCAAGCACCAGTGCGGGTCGGTTGACGGGAAGGAAATCGCGCATGGGACGGGGCGGGATGGCACAGCGGCCTTCACCGCGGGTCAAGAAATTCCATTGACATTCCCGCTCTGGAACCGCCTCTTTGGATAGGTTAAACAACACGAAAAAACCAAGTGGACACTGACTTATTACACACGGAAAAAATCCTCGCGGATCGGAAGACCTTTTATCTCGATCTCAAAAAGAACGTGCGCGGCATGGTCGTGAAGATCACCGAAGACGTCGGCGGGAATCGTGACACGATCATGGTGCCGGCCGAAATCCTCGGCGATTTCATCGCGGCGCTGACGGACATCAAAGCCACGGCGGACGAGCAGGAGTGAAGCGGGCGGGCTCCTTCCCGCCGCTTTGGTCTTGCTGAAGGGTGGGGATTTGGAGAGTTTGGCGCACAGGATTTTCCATGGCAGCACACCCATCCGTCAACGTCGCGCGTCTCACTTATTTGTTGGTTTGTGAAGCCGCGGGCGTGGCGATCGCCCTGAGTACCAAGGGCACGCTCGACATCTCGATCGTCTTCGGATTGCTCGGCGGGCTCGGCGTGGCGGGCTTTTTCATCTGGGTGGAGTCGCTGATGAAGGGCTTCACCTTGCGCGGCTTTTCCACCGCCAGCTTCGGGCTCGGAGTCGGATTGTTCTGCGCGTGGCTGCTGACGCGGGTGGAAATCTCAAATTTGCTGGAACTGGCGTTCCGCGACAAGCTTCAGGACGAAAAGGGCGTCTCCGCCGTCCAGCTCGACGTGCTGGTGAACGCGTTGCGCCTCACCATCGATGTCACTTTATTCGCGAGCCTCGGCTTTCTCGGGGCGGTGCTGGCGCTACGGAGCAACCGCGACGAGTTCGCCTTCATCATCCCGTATGTGCGCTTCCGCCAGGACGCTTCTTCCGGGCAGCCGGTGGTGCTCGATGCGGAGGCGGTGATGGACGGCAGGGCGCTGGGAATCCTCCGCTCGGGCTTCCTCCATGGGCGGCTGATCGTTCCGCGCTTCGTGCTCGATGAGCTACAGACCATGGCGGATGCCGGTTCAAGCGCCGACCGCCAACGCGCGCAGCGGGGATTGAACAGTCTCGAACAGATGCAAAACGCCTCCGACATCCAGATCTCGATTCACGACAGCCTGACGCCCGCCGAGCCGGAACCGGTGAATTCCCGCCTGATCGAAACGACCCGCTTGTTAGGTGCGCGACTGATGACCGTGGATGAAAACCTGGCGAAGGTGGCCAAGATCCAAGGCCTGGACGTGCTCAACATCCACGACCTCGACGACGCGCTGAAACCCGCCGTGGCGGTGGGCGAGAGAATCCGCATCGCGCTGGTCCGCACCGGCAAGGAAGAGCACCAGGCGGTCGGTTATCTGCCGGATGGCACGATGATCGTGGCCAACCACGCCGTGGCCAAGATCGGTTCCACGGCGGATGTCGTCGTGGTCAGCACCTTGCAGACGACGAGCGGGATGATCGTCTTCGCCGAGCTCTACAAGGCGGGTTAAGACGGCCTAACCGCGCTTGGCGATTTGCTTGCGGAACAGCGGGATGAGTTCTGCGTCCATCCACGCGTTGGCGGCGGCGAGGCCGCCTTCCAGATAGAGTTTCCCGATCGACGCCTCGACCCGCGTCGGGTTGCCGAAGGCGCTGAGGAAATCGTTGGAAGTCAGGCGGGTGAACCACTCGCCGTCCATGGAGTTGCGCTCGCGCAGGACGAATTGGCGGGCAAAAAGCGCGAGGACGGCGTCACCGACCCAGGCTGCTTCACGTTCTTGGCGGAGTTCTTCGTCTTTGCGGCTCACGCGGGGAGAATGCATGATCTCAGAGCGGCCGCACGATTTTTTGCATCCGCTCGCGCTCGATTTTCTCGCGCAGCCGGGTTTCCGAATCGACGTCCCAGTATCCCGGCTTGAGTTCGAGGAAAACCGACGAGTATGGCAGCGCGGTGGTCGTGCGGATCACCAGCACGTCGAAGCTGCGGTTCGCGTCCTCGAGCAGGGTGAGCAGTGATTGTTGTTCGAGCTCGGCCGTCTCATGGCCGTGGAGCGAATCCTTGAGACGCTTGCGAAGCTCGTCGATTCCGGGGGCGAAGTCGTTTTCCACCGAGCGCAACTCACGCGGCACATAGATGTGCGGCCTGACGTTTTCTGTTTGTTCGAGCGCGTTGAGCACGTAGTCGAGGGCTTCCGGGACCTCGACGGAAGCAGTCACCTGGCGGATTCCCGGGCGGTTTTGCGCCGGGAACGAGGCTTCCGCGATGACGATCCAATTGCGGTAACCGAGCTGCCCCGCCTGGCGGTCCACCGCCGCGTGCCACGGCGGACCCTTTTGAATACTCGCACAACCCAGCGAGAGAAACGCCGCCCCGAGAGCAAGAAAACCGCGACAACAAACCATGGCGTTTACGTAGGCCTTCGGCCGCCGACTGTCAACGCGCGGCCTGAGATGAAAGCAATCCGCCGGCGTAACAATCTTTCGACGCGTGCCGCCGGGCGTGCTACCGCTTGTCCGCGTGATTCGGAATCCGGGCATTTTCCTGCTGTTCGCGGCCTCGCTCGCCGCGGCGGGAAATCCGCAGACGGACTTCGCGCTCGGCGTGTTGGCCGAGTCCCGCGGCGATGCGGCGGAAGCCAATCTCCGCTTTGAAAACGCCCGCGCCGCCGATCCGCTCGCGCTGCCACTCGTGCAGCGAGCCGTCCGTGCCCGGCTGGCCGAGGGAAACCGCCCGGCCGCCGTGAAACTCTATCGCGACCTCGCCACCGCGCGGCCGGACGATCTCGAAATCCAACTCGCCTGCGCCGATTTTCTCGAACAACAAGGCGGCGGCGACGCGCTGGCGCTGAAGCTCGCGGACGAGGCGCTCGAAGCCGCGCTCACGAAAAATCCCGGCCATCCCGAGATCATCCGCCGCTTGTTCCGGCGCGCGCAATCCGCGGGCGACAAATCAACGCTGCTCGATCAACTCGCGCCGGACGATCCGGCGTCGGTGCTCCTCTACGCGTCGCTCTCCCGCAGCCTGTTTGATTCCGCTGACGCCGCGGCCCGCGAAAATGTGGACCGGCGTTTTCTCGATGCCGTCGAGTCTCATCCGGAAAATCCCGGACTGGCCCGCGCGGCCTCCGAGCATTTCCGCGACACCGACGGGGCTGACCAAGCCATCGACATCCTCAAACGCCATGTCGAAGCCGCGCCCTCGTCGCTGGATTTGCGGGCGCGTTTGGGGATTCTCTATTTCGCCGCCAAGTGCGACGCGGAGGGCGAGGCCACGCTCAAGCAAGTGCTCGCGATCTATCCCCGCCAGGCGCTCGCCCATCAGTCGCTGGCGAGATTCTATCGGCTCCGCGACCAGCCCGGCCCCGCCCGCCTTCATGCCGGCGAGTTGCTGAAAATCCGCGGCGGTTCCCCGGCCGATTTCATCAAGCTCGCGGACGAATGGCTCGCCGCCGATGACCCGCGGCAAGCGCGGATCTTGCTGGAGAAAGCCATCTTCGATCATCCGCAGAATTTCGGACTCGCCAACCAGCTCGCCATCGCCACCCGCCGCGATCCGGCCACCCGCGATCTCGCGGCGCGGTTGTTCCGCGAGGCCGAAGCGCTCCGTCCCGCCGATAAAAAGCCCGAGCCCGCATTCCTCATCGAGTCCGCCGAAGTCTTGATCGCCCAAGGCCAGAGCAAAGCCGCCGAGGAACGATTGCGGTCCGCCATCAAATCATTTCCGCCCGAGGCGAAAAAGGAAACCGCCGCCGCGCTCCGCCGCCTCGCGCTGCTGTGGGAAACCGAGAGCCGCAACGCCGACGCCGCCCACGCCTTGCGGCAGCGCGCGGATGCGCTTGACCGTTAACAATTCCGAGAAAATCTGCCGCGCCAAAAGGCTTGCACAAAACGAGTCGCGGGACTAACTCCCTCTCCCATGACTCCAGAAACGACTCTCATCCTTTTCAAGCCCGACGCGGTTTCCAAAAACATCACCGGCCAGGTTCTCGCCCGCTTCGAAGCGCAAGGCTTCAAGATCCGCGGCATCAAGATGATGCTCCTCAGCGACGAAATCCTCGCCGAGCACTACTCGCACATCGCCGACAAGCCGTTCTTCCCATCCGTCCGCAGCTTCATGCAGGAAACTCCGGTCATCGCCCTCGCCCTTGAAGGCGAAAACATCATCACCGCCGTCCGCGACCTGCTCGGACCGACCGATTCGCTGGCCGCCGCCGCCGGAACCATCCGCGGTGACTTCGGCCACAAGGACGCCGACGCGAAGATGCGCAACGTCTGCCACGCCTCCGACTCGGTGGAAGCCGCGCAGGCCGAGCTGAAGCGCTTCTTCAAGGACGGCGAAATTTTCAACTACTGAGAAATGCAGGTCGAACGCGTCAAGTACGTCATCTGGGCAGCGGACTTGGCGCGGGCGTCCCGGTTCTATCAAGAGGTTTTCGGCTCGGAGGTCATCCGCGCCAACAGCCATATTTCCGAACTGGAAATCGCCGGTGCCACCATCGGCATCCACGGCGGCGGTGAGGGGAAACGCACTTGGACCGGCATCAGCATCCAAGTCGCGGACGTGGTCGCCGGAGCCGCCGAGGTGGTCGCACACGGCGGCGGATTGGTCCGCGAGCCGCAAGAGGAAGACGGCGAGGCGCCGCATCTGGCGATGTGTTTCGACACCGACGGCAATGAGTTCATGCTCATCCGCAAGCGATAGGAAAGTAGCGGCGATCACCGGTCACCGCGAATCCGCCGCAAAGAATCCGCGGCGACCGGTGATCGCCGCCACTTTCACTTCACCAGCTCCATCAGTTTCTCATAGCTGTTCACCACGTCGTATCGCACTTCGTCGGAAGTGATCTTGGCGAAGAACTTGCGGGCGCAGCTGATGCGGGCCTGTTCGATCTCGCGGAGTTCGAGCGACGACATACTGCCTTTGGTTTCCGCGATGAAATAAATGTGCCGCGTCTTGCCGGACTCGAAGGCGATCGCCCAATCCGGGTTGTAGTCGCCGACGGGCGTGGGAATGGAGAAACCCTTCGGCAACTTCGCATAAACCTTCACCTCGGCGTTGGTGTCGAGCTCTTCGGCAAATGCTCGCTCCACCTTGGAGTCGGTGAAGACGTAGTCGTAAATGTGATTTTTCGCTTTGAAGGCGCTGCCGAATTCGTCCTCGTTTTTCTCGGCGGTGAAAATCTTGGAGTCATAGCTTCCCTCGATGGGATCGTAGGCGAGGTGCTCGATGATCATCGTGGCCTTCTGCTCCTTGATCAGGGTGGAGGCGCGGGAAATGAAGGCTTCGGGATTCGATTTGAACTGGCTGAACACCGGCAGTTCGAGCCGCTGAAGAATCGCCGCGACGGTGCGGCGGGTGAGCTGCGAGGCCTCTGCGATGCTGCCGATTAGATCGTAACTCACGGATGCGCGGATCGAGCCACGGCCATACTCGGACTCGCGCTCTCTCACGACGAAGCTTTGTTTCGCGGCGAGTTCCTCGAGCGAGACGGAATCCGCCTGCTCGCCACGCACGACCTGGAAACGCAGTTTTTCGACGCGCAAATCCTTGTTGAGCGCCTTGATGGCTTTGGAAATCAGCTCGTCGGTTTCAAAGGCCACGGTGTAGGCGGCCCGGTGGTTGATCTTGCGCCAGAGGTCCTGGAATTCCTTCTTGTGGAAATTCTCGTTGAGGAGGTTCCGCTTCGGCGCGCGGTTGTTTCCGAACTGTGGCAGCGCACCTTCGGAAAAGACCGAGTCGATCAGTTGGAAAACCTGCGGCGCGTGCGGCTGGAGATCTTCCGGCAGTTCGGCGAGCGTGCCGTCCTTTTTCGCCTGATGATAGGCGTCGGTGATTTGATCCTGATCGTCGCTGTAATCGTGCTTTAACAAATATCGATAGATCTGCTTCGCCAGCTCCGGAGTGAGGGTCTTGTCGTCCTCGCCATTCACGCCAACCAGCACTTTGCCGGTGAAGTAGCCCTCGTTTGCTTTTCTCGGGCGGGCGGAAAGGCTGTCATGAATGTCGGATTGCAGGCCTTTGACGAAATCCTCATAGGACTCGTTTGCCACGACCGTTAGGATGTTGATGTCGTGCGCGGTGGCCGGGTGGTCCATGCGCTCGCCGTGCTGGTTCACGCACAGGCGCATGCCGCGACCCACTTCCTGGCGGCGAGAGACCGTGCTGTCGCTGTGCTTGAGGGTACAGATGACGAAGACATTCGGGTTGTCCCAGCCCTCGCGCAGGGCGGAGTGGGAGAAGATGAAGCGCACCTGTTTTCTCAAGCGGGTGACCTCGTCGTCGTTCGCGGCGGGCAGGGAAAGCAGCGTTTCCTTGTCGCGGAGAATCAGATCGTAGGCATCCACGTCGAGCGAGGTGCCGGCGTCCTCACCTTTTTTCGCCACATCCGGATCGACGAGACGTTTGGTTTTCTTGTCGATGGAGAAATAGCCGTTGTGGGTGTCCGCCGGTTTGATCTCCTTTAAAAACCGCTGATAGGGCGTGTCCTCGAGTTCGAGTTCCTCGTTGAGCTGGAGCGCGTATTCCTCCTCGAAGATCAGGCCATACTCGCCGGGTTGCTCACCGTTCTCGTCGTATTGCCGGTATTTCGCCACCTCATCGATGAAGAACAGGCTCAGCACCTTGATGCCTTGGGAAAACAAGCGGCGCTCGTTGTCGAAGTGCGCGCGGATCGTCTCGCGGATCTGAATGCGGCGCAGCGTGGTTTCGTTCACGTCGCCGGACACCGTGCCGGCGCTGAGCACCTGGCCGTTGGTGAAACTGATGGTGTTGTGCAGCGCGTCGATTTCGGAAACCACGTAGCCGTCATACTCGCCGAGTCCGTTGGAGAGCGTCTTGAGATTGTCGCCGCGCCCGACCTTGCGGAGGATGCGCCGGATGTTGCCGAACTGGTCCTTGATCTCGAATTCCAGCCGCGCAACCGGAGCTTTCTTTGAAATGATAATCGACTCCAGATAGAGAAAACGGTTGGTGCCGCTCAGGCCTTTTTGCGCGATGCCGTGGACGCGGATTTTTTTGACCAGCTTCTGGTTGTATGCGTCCAGCGCGTCGAGCCGGTGGATCTTGTTGTGCTCCGTCTTGTGGGTGGCGGAGTAGCGAAGCACGAACAGCGGCTTGAACTTCATCAACGACGTAACCGTCTGCGGGCCTTCCATTTTCTGCGGCTCGTCCAGAATCAGGATTGGGCGGTTCGCCGCGATGACGTCGATGGGTTTGCGCGATTGGAAATCATCGAGTGCCATGTCGATCCGGCGCGCGTCCGCCCCCTTGGCGTTGAAGGCCTGGACGTTGATCACCATCACGTTGATGCCGCCGTCCGAAGAGAAACTCTCCAGCTTGTGGGGATGCTTCGAATCGTAAGTGAAGAAGCGGATGCGCTTGCTGTAGTCCTGGAGAAAATGCTCGGAGGTGATTTCCAGCGACTTCTGAATGCCCTCGCGGATGGCGATGCTCGGGACGACGACGATAAACTTGCTCCAACCGTAACGCCGGTTCAGTTCGAACATCGTGCGGATGTAAACGTAGGTCTTGCCCGTGCCGGTCTCCATTTCCACGTCGAGATTCACGGCGGCGCTCTTGGTGGCGACGAGCGCTTTCGACTGCGGCAGGTTCCGGCGGCGTTGGACTTTCTGGATGTTTTCCAGGAGTTGCGCTTCGTCGAGCAGCAGTCCGGCGTTGCGGAATGCCTCGGTGCCGTAATCGAGTTCCGACTGCGGCCTGGCGGCGGCGAGCTGGCCGGGATCGAGCCGATAGGTGATGCCTTCGACTTTAGGTTGCCCTGCGAAACAATCGGCCACGGCGGTGACGGCGTCCGACTGGTATTCCTGGTGTTTGAACTGAATTTTCATTTCCGCTGGGTTTCCCGGGTTATTTGAAAGGGTTGATCACGCGAACTTCGCCAGAAACACTTCACCGGTCATAAATCTCCTCCCGCTTCAGTGGGACCATCGGTTCCGTATTGCTGGCCCGCATGGCTTCGAGCAAACGCTTGAGCGCGGCCTTGCGTTGTTTTTCGTCATCCGGCTCCGGTGTTTCCGTCACCAGCTTGAGTCCCCGAACCACAAGGTCTCGCAAGGTCGTCCGCTGCTCCGCCGCGAAAACCTTTGCTTTCACCAAAACCTCATCCGGTAGGTCAATCGTCGTTTTCATGTGCCAATAAATACAGGAATGTGGGTGTGCCGCAAGTCGGGAAACGGAGCGGCAACAAGGAGCGGCGGACTCCGATCCGCCGATGCCCATGAAAAGCCAATAGGTGAATGCGTAGCGCTTCTCATTGTCATTTAATGGGCAGGGTGACAGGAATGTCACCCCTCCATATTTCAGAATTCATCCTCACAGCGTCTTGAGTTCGGTGTGCGGGCTGAGGGCCTTGAAGATCTGCTCGATGTTGATCTTCACCGCGTCGCTGGCGTAGCCGGCGTCGCGGAACACGGCGCGCAGCGGGGCGCGCTTGGCGAGGGTCTTGACGAAGTCCTCATCGAGGCCCGTGTCGAAACAGGCGGCGAGCGCCGGGTGGGCGGCGGGTTCTCCGGAATCGGCGACGAAAAACACGCGCCTGCCTTTGATCTTCTCCTCGGTGACCGGCAGCGCGAGATCGACGCCCCAATCCAGCAACACCTGGAACAACAAATCCTCCGGTTTCCGGCCGGGTTTAAGGTTGTCCACGTGCAGGGCGAGCGTGTCCTGCATCAGCTCGTCCGGCTGATAGTACACGTCCGCCATGTTCGAGCTGTCGATCTTGAGCACGCGGAAGCCGATGTCTGGGGGAGATGTTGAATTTTGAATGTTGGATGTTGAATGGAGAAGATCGCCTTGCGTGGGCCTTTCCTTGGTTTGTTTGGCCTGCCACTCCGAAAGAATCTTCTTCCCGGCGCGGCGGATGCGCTCCTTGCCGATCTCGGCGATGGTCTTGTAACCCGCTTTGAACGCCTCGCTCTTCTCGTCGCAAGGCTCGGGAAGCTGGACCATGATGTGGCGGCGCTTGCCGCCGTCCTCAGCGTTGAGCTGCATCACCGCGTGCGCCGTGGTGGCCGAGCCGGAGAAGAAATCGAGGATAATGTCGTCATCTTTAGTGTTCCCGACAAATGCTAAATGATAAATCAAGCTCGATGGTTTCGGTGAATCAAAAATCATTCCAGCATCGGGAAACAAACCGTTCAGCTCCCTGGTTGCTGCTTGGTTGTCCCCCACGGTTGTGCGGAACAAAAGTGATTGAGGACGTACCCCTTGTTGATTCTCCGCCAAAAAAGACTTCAATCGTGGAAAATTATTACCACTCTCACCCCACCACAGTTTATTTTCTTCGATGAGCTTCCCCATCGACTTTCGATCGAAAGACCACGTTCTGTTTTTGGACGGAAACACTTCTTCTTTCGTGCGAGGATTAACTACGGCGTAATACAAATTTGGACGTTCTTCTGCGGTCTTGTTTATAGTGCAATCAGTCGAAGTCCAAAGCCCCCTTGGGTCATTGTCTGGATTCTTATATCGATCAAGCTGTTCGTCTGATTTCGGAATTAGCCTACAAAGCCAACCGTTTCCATCACCACGAGTCTTTGGTGTCTGGCGAGAATATGCCAAAATGATATCATGGGTGGTCGAAACATTTGTCGCGTCACGCTGTGGGGATTGTTTTCGTTGCCAGACAAACGCAGTTTCGAAGTTCTCAGCGCCAAAGATCTCATCACAAATTTTTCTGAGATTGGATACTTCTCCATCATCAATGCTTATGAAGATTACCCCATCTTCCCTCAGTAAATTCCTCGCGAGCTTCAACCTCGGATACATCATCGACAGCCACTCAGAGTGAAACCTGCCGCTGCTGGACGAGTTCCGCCTCCACTTTTCTTCATCTAATAAGGCGCGGCCCTCTGCGTCCACGCCCCCTGAGATTTCCTGATAGTCACCCCGGCTCATCGAGAAGTCATCGTCATAGATGAAGTCGTTGCCCGTGTTGTAGGGCGGATCAATGAAGAACATCTTCACCTGCCCGAGATAGGTTTCCTGGAGCAGCTTGAGGGCGTCGAGGTTGTCGCCCTCGAGGTAGAGATTTTGGGTGGTGTCGAAGTCCACCGACTCGTCGCGGGCGGGTCGGAGAGTTTTTTGGATGGGTTCGTTGGCGAGGGCGAGGGCCGCGCGTTTGCCGGGCCAGTCGAGGCGGTAGCGTTCCTGCGGGCCTTCGACGAGATCGTGGGAGAGTTCCTGGCTGAGGAGATCGAAGTCGATGGCGCGGCGCAAGGTGCCGTCCGAGTTCTTCTTTTCCGTGACGCAGTTGGGGAAGAGTTCCGCGAGGCGGGAGATGTTGGCGGAGGTGAAGTCCGGGGTTTGGAGGTCGAGGCGGGTCATGGAAATTTTGAATGATGGATTTTGAATTTTGAATTCTAGAGGGAAGAGATGGCGGCGGCTTCCAGCAGCAGCGGCTTGAGCTCCTGGTTGAGAGCCACCTTGCGGTTGAATTGTTTCTCGCGGCGGATGCGGGCGGTGAGCTGGTCGATGCCGCGGGCGAGGCGTTGGTGGGATTCGCAGCGATGAATGTGCGCAGCCAATTCCTCGCCCGGTCTTGGCGGCAGCGGCAGCAAGGTCGCGAAGAGCGCGGCATACAGATGGCCGAGATCGAGCGCGACGGGTAGCGGGGGAAAGGATGAAGGCTGAACGATGAAGGATGAAGTGAAGCGCGGGCCGACGACCCATTGGCTGGAATCCGCCTCGCTGGGACGCTTGAAGGCGGCGCTGAAGGCCACGCCGTTTTCCGAATGAAGGCGATGGATCAGCGGATAGGGAATCGCGCGGTCGATGGCGTGGAGTACGTCGTCGTCGAGCGCGGCGGTCTTGAGTGTGAGGTCGAAGATCTGGATTTCCGGCACGCCGGGTCTGGCGGGCAGGCGGAGGGTTTCCGGCGAGAGCTTGTGCGCCCAGACGATTTCCGCGAGCTGCGAGACGAAGAGGTCCCGCACCCGCCGCGAGGGAGCGGCGTGGGTGTAGATGCGGCTCTTGGGAACGGGTTTCCCGAAGGCGGTCTGTGGCGGGAAGGTGAACATGCGGAAGTGGTTAGGCTATGGCATGTGGGTTGGGAGATCTTCTCGAGGAGCGGCGGAATCCGTCCGCCGAAGCCCATGAGGTGACGATGAGGTGAGAGAATCGCTTTTCATCGGCTTGCCATGGGCCACGGCGGAGCGGAGTCCGCCGCTCCTTGTTTTTGGCACTCATGACTTCACCTCCTGGATGATGAGGAAGGAGATGAGCTCGAAGTCATCGAGACCGGAGATGGAATCCACGAGGGCGGTGGTTTTTCCGGGAGTGAAAAGGCTGTCGATGTCGCCCTCTTCCTTCACGTCGATCATCGAGCGGATGGCCTGGCCTAACATTCTGGTGTAAAACCTCATGTCGCGGCCGTCGCGGGTGGCCTCGTTGAACTGTGTGCAAAGCTCCTGCGAGGGTTCGGCACGGCCCTTGCAGGCGGTGCGCGCGAGGTCGAGCAGGCGCTTGACCTCGGTGTGACGGGTGACGACCTCGCCGTTTTCCCCGATGTAAACGAGGTAGTAGGGATGGAGGCGGTTGCGCTGGTCGATGTTCACGCCGTCCTCGCGGTTGCGGAGGGTGAAGAGCGCGCCCGGCATCAGGCCGCGCGCGGGATCGGCGGGGACGATGGCGTGCATGCCGTTGGGCGTGCGCGATGGATCGCCGTGCTCGTTCATATAGCTGACGAGATCCATGCGGAAATCGTTGAGGCCGAGATCGGTGATGGAGATCCCGGTTTTCAAGTCCTCCATCTCGATCACCTCGTCCTGAAGGCGGCGGAGTTGTTCTTTGCGGTAGGAGATTTCGTTGGCTTTCGGATCGAGCGGGTTGTCACTGCCGGTGGCGCTGGCGTCGGCGATGACCATGCGGTTTTCGACTCGCTCCTTGAGGTTGATGTATTCATCGAGCGAGATGTCCGGCCAGTAGTTGACGAGCTGGATGACGGTGTTTCGCGAGCCGATGCGGTCGATGCGCCCGAAGCGCTGGATGATCCTAACCGGGTTCCAGTGAATGTCGTAATTGATCAGGTAGTCGCAGTCTTGGAGGTTCTGGCCTTCTGAAATGCAGTCGGTGCCGATGACGAGGTCGATCTGATGAAGCTCGCCAGGCATGATGAGCGCCTTTTCCTTGGAAAGCGGGGAGAACAGGGTCATCACGTCCTGGAAATCGTAGCCTTGCCCGATGGTGGTTTTCGGGCCGGTGGTGCCGGTGATTTTCCCGGTGTGCAGGCCGTAACGCTTGAGGTGGTCCTCTGCGATGCAGTCGTAAAGATAGTCCGCGGTATCGGCGAAGGCGGTGAAGAGCAGGACCTTGCGGTTGCCGGGATTGATCGGGTTGCCGACTTTGCCCCGGATGTGATCGATGAGGTGCTGGAGCTTGGCGTCGTGCTCCGGCGTGACTTTTTCCATTTCCACGATCAGGGCGCGGATGATGGCGTGGTCGTTTTCGATGGCGCGTTTCCACGACGGCAGGTCGAGGTCTTCGAGCGAGATTTCCATTTTCCCGCCGAAGGTGATTTCGTCGGGGGACGGGAGGTCGTCGTCGTCGGGATCGAAGTCGCCGACGATGGCGCTGGTCACCGATTTCAGGGAAGCCTTGCCGGATTCGTGGCTGGCGATTTGCTTGAGCATCGCCTGGTTGGTCGCAGCGAGTTTGCGGAGCGTGAGACGGAAGGCCTGGACGGAGCTTTCGAGGCGCTTGAGGAGATTGACCGTCATCAATGCGCGGATGCCCCGCTGCTGGCCGGCGAGGCTGACATTGCGCGAGATGCCTTCGAGGTCGTCGCGGAAGGACTCCTCGTAATTCGATTTCCGGCTGGCGAGGATGAACTCGGCCGGAGTGTAAACGGCGAGTTCGATCTGGGTGAGTTGCTCGTAGATGGCATCGAAGTCATGGACGTCGGTGCGGGCGGTGAGCGGCGGCCGGAATGATAATGGCGGCAGGCGGTCCGGGAAGGTGCCGATTTCCGCGGTGTCGTAGTGGGCCTGGATGTGTTTGCGCGAGCGGGCGATGGTGACGCTGTCGAGCAGCTCGAAGAATTCGAAGTCGAGCGACTTGAGGATGGCGTCCGGCGTGCGTTCTTCGGGCGGCAGCTTGCTCCAGCGGGTGAAGGCGGCCTGGGCCTGGCGGAAGATTTCCTCGATGCTGTTGCGGGTATTGAGCTTGGCGCTGAGTTTTTCCGATTCGCCTTCGTAGGCGAGGGCGAGCTGGTTTTTGAGATCGGCGAAGCGGTTGTTCACCGGCGTGGCGGACAGCATCAGCACCTTGGTCTTCACGCCGGAGCGGATGATCTGGTTCATGAGCCGCTCGTAGCGCGATTCCCTCTCTTCCTCGCCGGGCGTGTGGTTGCGGAAGTTGTGGGATTCGTCGATGACGACGAGGTCGAAGTTGCCCCAGTTGATCTGTTTGAGATTGGTGCCGTGGGAATGGCCGCGGGTGCGCTGGAGGTCGGTGTGATTGAGGACGGTGTAGTGAAGGCGGTCCGCGGCGAGGATGTTGGTCTTGAGCGGGCTGTTATAGGTGAGCCAGTTATCCGCGAGTTTCTTCGGGCAAAGGACGAGCACGGATTTGTTCCGCAGCTCGTAGTATTTGATGACGGCGAGGGCGGTGAAGGTTTTGCCGAGGCCCACGCTGTCGGCGAGGATGCAGCCGTTGTAGGTTTCCAGCTTGTTGATGATGCCGACGGCGGCATCGCGCTGGAAGTTGAAGAGCTTTTTCCAGACCACCGATTCCTGATAGCCGGTGCGGTCGTTGGGCAACACGTCTTCTGTGATGTCTTCGAGAAACTCGGAGAAGATATTATAGAGCATCACGAAGTAGATGCGTTCCGGCGAGTTCTCGGAGTAAATGTTGGAAATGTGCTCGCAGACTTGGCGGGTGACGTCCTCGAGTTTTTCCCGGTCGCTCCAGATTTGCTCGAACAAGCGCAAATAGCCGTCGGTCATGGCGGCCCCGGAGAACTTGTTGACGATGTTGGAAAGCGCGCTGCCTTGCTGATAGCCGAGATCGACTGCGGTGAATCCCTGGAGCGGGAAATAGACATCGGCCTCGCGGTCGGTCGGCTGGATGCAGGCCATTTGCTGCATCAGGGACTTGGTGGCGTTCGAGCGGAAGGTGACTTTCCGCCGGATCCACTCGGCGCATTCCCGGGCGATGGCACGCTGGGTGAGTTTGTTGCGGAGCTGGATCTCGAACTCGGTGCCGTAGAGGCTGCGCTCGCGTTCGAGCTTGGGGATGAAGAACTCGCGCTTTTCCTTCGGCAACTTGTCGGTCGCCTGGCCCTGCACGAAGGTGGGCGAGGTGAAGATGAATTCGACGGACTCCACCTGCTCCAGCTCCGCCTTGAGTGCCTCGTAGGCGTAGATGGAAAAGCACGAGGCGGCGATCTTGAGCTTCGCGCCGGGGGTGACGGTGCGTTTCAGATCGTCGCCGAGAAGGCTGGTGATGTTGTCGAGGAGGGTCAATGCGGTGGATGCGGGAATCGCTCCAACACGAAAATCCGACCGGCCACACCACTCGCCGGACACGCGGCCACGACAAAGGAATGATTCCAAAACAACGTCTTTTTCGCGGAAGGAGGCATAAAAATGCGTCCTTCCGGGTGGACGGGGAGTGATAAAGTCGCAACTAGACGACCGCAACGGCCTTTAGCCGACCCCCGTAGGAGCCGACCTGGACATGCGCCGTCGCCTCCCCGGCCTTTTGGGTCGGTTTGGCGACATCGTTGCGGTCGATGCCAACCGCTAGTTGAGAGGTTTATCAGGCCCCATCCGCCAAGGCGGACTCCGCGAGTGAATGCGGGAGGCGTCGTTGGGGCAAGGAGAAACGCCGGAACGGACAGGGCTGTCTCCTTTTGGGATGGGCCCCGAACGGTTCGGCACAGGTCAAAGATTTTAAAACCGCGAATCTGGCGAATCGCGCGAATCCTTGGAGATTAAGAGAGGATTTCGCGGGCTCAGGCTTCAAACTTTGCGATCTTGGCGGCTTGCCGATGGAAACCAGTGGGTTGCGAAGGCCAACCGATGCGTTGCGAGGACCGAAGTGGCCGTTGCTAAAGCCGAAGCGGTCGTTGCTGAGGCCGAAGTGGTCGGTGCGAGGGCCGAAGCGGTCGTTACGGAGGCCGAAGCGGTCGGTGCGAGGGCCGAAGCGGTCGTTACGGAGGCCGAAGTGGTCATTGCGAAGACCGAAGTGGCCGTTGCTAAGGCCGAAGTGGTCATTGCGAAGACCGAAGTGGTCGTTGCGAAGGCCGAAGTGGTCGCCCGCGCCGGGGGCGTCGATTGCGCGGCGGCTACAAGGAATTCATCGGATTGATCCAGCTCAGGCCAGGAAAACGGGCGAATCCTTGATCGGTGCTGACCAGTGTGGCGCGGTGCTCGATAGCGAGTGCGGCGAGCCAGACATCGTCGACGTCGTTGCCACAGAGGTTGAGGGCGGTGATGAAATCGGAAAATATCCCGGCATGGCGGGAGCCGGCAGCGAGACGGCGGGTGCCCGGATAGCTCCACAAATCGTCTCTCCAGAATCCAAGGGTTTCGGCCATCGGCACCAATTGCAGCTTCGGCAGCGTGGGAATCCTCAGCAACGCGGTTTCCACCAACTCGCACAGACCGATCCCGTCGCCTGCAGCGGCGGTGCTCGTCAGCCATCGGCGGCAGGAATCATGCTCGGCGGAATCCTTGCGCAGGGCATGGATCAGCACATTTGCATCGGGGAGGAATAACGCCATCAGGATTGGGGAGCGCGCAGGCCCAGTTTGGCAAGATCATGGGCTTCCTGCTCTTCGTCGGCCACCCGGCGGATTTCCTCCCAAGTCCGGGAATCCGGTTTCGCGGCAGCGTAAGCCCGAAACGCGTGGGGAGTTGCGGGCAGGGTTGTTTTTTTCTCCAACCGCAAGCGCAGCCCCTCTTCGAGAAAACGGGTCAGACTCACTCCCGCCCGGGCGGCTTCGGCTTTGGCCTCCCGGTAGAGGTGATCGTCAATGCGAAGAGTCGTTTGCATGAAAGCAAAATAGCTTTTGAAAGATTTCTGTCAAGTTTTGGAAGCCCGTGGCTGAGGGCTTGTGAGCGGCGGTTTGCATGGCTAGCCTGCGGCGATGTTCTTCCCCGATTTCGAGTTCAACACGTGGCTGGGGTTGGTCGCGTTGCTGGTTTTTTACGTGGTGGGGATTCTGCATGTGCTTCACGCGCTGATGCATGTGAGGACGTCGCAGGGAACGATCGCGTGGGTGGTTTCCCTGCTGACGGTGCCATTTCTGGCCATCCCGCTCTACTGGCTGCTCGGGCGGACGCGGTTTGCCCGCAACGTCGGCGGGCGGCGGGAAAATGACAGCCGGCTGGGACGGCTGGCGGCGACGATGCGGCAGCGTCTGGGCCATTACGAGGTGGACATCCCGGATGACGACGCCTTCGAGCGGGCGGCGCAGTTTTTGGGCGGCTTGCCATTCACCCGCGGAAACGAGCTGGAGTTGTTGATCGACGGCGAGAAAACCTTCGGTCGGATTTTTGAGGTGATCGCGGCGGCGGAGAACTACCTGTGCGTGAACTTTTTCATCGTCAAAAGCGACACGCTCGGCACCCGTTTCCAGGAGGCGTTGATCGAGCGGGCGAGGGCGGGGGTGAAGGTCTATTTCCTGTTCGACGAGATCGGCTCGCACAAATTGCCGCGGCGCTATTTGAAGGAGATGAAGGCGGCGGGAATCGAGTGCCGCTCGTTCGGAATCAACCGGTATTGGTGGTCGCGGTTTCAGGTGAATTTCAGGAACCACCGGAAGATCGTGGTGAGCGACGGCAAGACGGCGTTCATCGGCGGCTTGAACGTGGGCGACGAATACATGGGCCGCGACCGGAAGTTCGGCGAGTGGCGGGACACGCATTTGAAGATGCAGGGGCCGGTGGTGCAGGCGGTGCAGCTGGTGTTTTTGGAAGACTGGTTCTGGGCGTCCAACCACGTGCCCGAACTGCATTGGGACACCCAACCCGAGGCGGCGGACCAAGTGGCGGCGGTGATCCCGACCGGGCCGGCCGACCCGGCGGATTCGTGGCAACTGGTGGTGGCGGAAGCGGCGAATTCCGCGCGGAAACGGCTGTGGATCGCCTCACCGTATTTCGTCCCCGACGAGGGCGTGCTTACCGCCCTGCAAGCCGCCGCGATCCGCGGGGTGGATGTGCGGATTCTCATCCCGGAGCGGGCGGACCACACGCTGGTCTGGCTTTCGGCGTTTTCCTACTACGAGCAGTCGATTCCTTTCGGCGTGAAACTGTTCCGCTATCACAGGGGATTTCTCCATCAGAAGGTCATGCTGATCGATGACCGGCTGGCGGCGGTGGGCACGGCCAATTTGGACAACCGCTCGTTCCGGTTGAACTTCGAGATCACGGCGTTTTCGGCGGACCGGAAATTCGTCGGCGAGGTCGAGGCGATGATGGTTTCCGACTTCATCCACTCGCAGGAAGCAAAGGTCGGCGACTTCACCGGCAAGCCGTTTTTATTCCGGGCGGCGTGCCGGGCGGCGCGCTTGTTCGCGCCGATCCAGTGACAACAAAAAAGGCCCGGCCGACTGAACGACCGGGCCTTGGGAGAAATTTACGGGAAATTACAGCTTGGCGACGCGGCCGAGGTCCGGACGCTGGCGGACGATGTTTGCCAGCATCTTGCGGCAATGATCGTAGTTGGTGCGCTTGCTGAGCAGTTCGGCACTGCGGGTGAACGAGCCCCATTGGACGACGGTCAACTCGACATTCCGGCGGCCCCACTGAGCCATGATGTCCTTGTTTGGCTTGTAAATATCGACGGTGCCGGTGCCGAGAAGCGCCGAGCCGTAGTCATCGACCACGTAGAGATAAGGCAGGCCCTTGATCCGGAAAGTGGTGCCCACCGGGTAGAACGACCAGTCGGCGGCGGCGCTGCGGACCCGGTTGTTGTAGCGGAGAACGGTGCCGGTGGCGTTCTTGTTGCCGTAGATCAAGTGGTCGGACTCGCTGCAGGTGTAAGCGGTGGTGCGGACGATCCGGTTGCGGTCGCTGAACGCGTAAACCGGCATCGAGTGCTTGTCGCGGGGCTTGCCGGCGGCGGCGGCCATGACGACCGAGGAGGCCTGAGGCAGCGCGAAACTTTCGTTTTTCGCGTAAGTCCCGGAGCCGGAATGAATCGAGGATTTCGAGATGATGTTAGGACCAGAGCTGCCGCAGCTGGTGAGAAACGCCGCGGCAACCGCGAGCGAGAGAAGGGAAAGAGATCGATAAATCATGCGGTGGAGAAGGGAATGAGCGTCGGCTCAGGCTGAATCAACTTGGCGAGGCATAGGCGGGGTTACCCGCCGGGGCAAACCGAAAAAGCCCTCCCGGGATAATTTACATTGTATGAGCATTTACAATCAGCGAGTTGTGGGATTTTCGTTTGAAACTAATTGGTCCGTAAATCCGTGATTTCATGAATTTCACCGCGTCGCGGCAGGTAGCCAGACCCTCGCTCCGGCACTCCGCTCGGAGGCGGCCCGGAAGAATCCCTCCAGCCCGCGGCGGGAGTCGAGGTCCGCCACGGCGTCCACGGCCCGGCCCCACCGCCAGCGGAACCCCGCGTCGCGGAGTCGCAGCGGCTCGGCCCAGCGGCTTTTCAAAACCAGCTCGGTTTCCGTGCCCATCAGCCGCGCGCCGATTTCCAACATCCAGCGGCGGGCGGGCAAACCCAGCGGCATGCCCACCGCCTCGCGGAAGGTCCGCATCCACTCGCGGTTGGTCGGGAACTCCGGCGCGGTGACGTTGATCGTGCCATCGAGGAACGGGTCGCTGATCGCGAAATCCACGGCCCGCAGGAAATCCTCCATGTGAATCCAGCTAATCCGTTGGTTGCCGGAACCCATCGCCCCGCCGAGACCGCGGCCGGTGAGTTTGCGCAGCACATCGTAAACCGTCGCCTCCTCGTTCGCCAGCACCATGCCGATCCGCAACGCGAGCTTGCGCGTTTCCGCCGGCACGTCCGCGCCGTAAAACGCGTCTTCCCACGCCTGCGCCACCTCGCAGGAAAACCCCTCGCCCGGCTCGCCGAGCCAATCGTTCTGCGGCTGGTCCTCCGCGTGGCGATACCACGTCGCGGTGCTCGCGTTGAGCCAGGTTTTCGGCGGCGTCTTGCAGTCGGCGATCGCCTCGCCGATGACCCGCGTGGCATCCACCCGCGAGTCGATGATTTCCCGGCGGTTCTTCTCCGTGTAGCGGCAGTTCACGCTGCGCCCTGCTAGATTAATGACGGCTTCCGCGCCTTCCAGCGCGAGCGCCCACGGGCCGACGGTTTTGCCGTCCCATTCGAGAAACATCCCGTCGCCACTCCAGCCCTCGCGGCTGCGGCCGATGGCGACCACCTCCTTGCCGCTGCGGGCGCAGTGGCGGGTCAAGTAGCGGCCGAGAAATCCATTGGCTCCGAAAATGACAATTACTGGGTTCATTGGGGCTTCCTTATTGTTTTTGTTTCCGTCTATCTCGGCTTTTCAGAAAACTCTGAAAACCGTTGTCAAATTTTTCAACCTCAGCCGAGCAGTTTGGTGGCGAGTTGCAGGGCGAAGCCGTGCTTCATCGAGGAGATCCGGTCCGACATTTTCGAGGCGAAGCCGACGAAATCCTCAAGCGCCCGCATCTGATCGTGGAAAGCTTTTCCCTCCGGCGTGTCGATGCCCTCGCTCACCTCGGCGCACTTGTGGAGAATCGCCAGCGCCGGCTCGATCTCGCGGCGTTTCCGCTCGCGGGCGACAATGGTGAAAATCTGCCAAACGTCCTTCTCCGCCTCGAAAAAATCGCGGCGTTCGCCTTTTTTCACCACCGAGCGGAGCAGGCCCCACGCGACCAATTCCTTGAGGTTCGAGTGGGCGTTACCGCGGCTGATTTCCAGCTCCTCCATCACCTCGTCCGTCGTCAACGGCTCCGGCGCGGTCATCAGCAGCGCGTGGATCTGGGCCATCGTCCGGTTGATCCCCCACTGCGAGCCGAGCGCGCCCCACTGGGCCACGAACTCGTCGCGGGCGAGTTTAAGTTTTTCGGTTTCGGTGCTCACGGATTTCAGTAAATACTGAAAATTCAGGAGCGGCAAGCTAAAATTGCTCCGCTGCCAAAATCTCTGGCGGTCATCGTAAAAACCAGATACTAGCAAGTAATGGATAGATTGTCGATTTTGATCGCTCCATTCCTGTCAACATGACCCTCCCTAACCACCATGAAACATTGCCACCACTCCGTTCCCGCCACCCGCATTTTCCACCCTGAACGGCATGCGCGAGCATGGCTCGGCGTCTTGTGCGTCGTGGGAAGTGCTTTCACCCATGCCGCTCCCGTCGCGATCACCGGAACGGGAAACTACTCGCAGAACTTCGACACGCTGCCAGCCAGCGGGTCCGCCACCTGGGCCGATGACTCGACCCTTCCGGGGTGGTATTCCCAACGAAGCGGTAGTTCCGGTAACTCCATCATCGCGGACCCCGGTTCCGAAACGGCAGGAAATCTTTACAGTTATGGCTCCACCGCGGAACGGGCGCTCGGTTCGATCGGCTCCGGCACTGCCATGGCGGGAAACTTCGCACACGGAGTCCAGCTCCAGAACACCTCCGGCGAGGCCGCGACCGTGAATTCCCTAGCCTACACCGGCGAGCAATGGCGGAAGGGTGGCGAGACCGTGGCGCAGGTCGTCACGCTCTGGTATCAGATCAGCCCGACGCCTATCACTTCGCTGGCACCCTCGGCCGATACCGGTTGGACCGCTGTTCCGGCTGGAAATTTCAGCAGCCCCGTTAATACCGACACTGGAACTTCCCTCAATGGAAACGACTTGGCCAACCGCACCACGATTTCGATCAATCCGAACATCTTCGTCCCGGCGGGCAATTACCTGATGATCCGTTGGAAAGACCCGGATCACGCCGGCACCGACCATGGTCTGGCCATCGACGATATTTCGCTCGCATGGATCGCCAGTCCCGTCATCAGCCTGAGCCCCGGCGCAATCGCGTTTGTCGGCTTCAACGCGGATGGCGACGACGACCTCGCCTTCGTCGCGCTGGCTGCCATCTCGCCAAATGCTGTGATCCGTTTCACCGACAACGCGTGGAATGCCTCTCCCGTCGGGGCTGGCGGCGAATTTTCCGCCCTAGAAGGCGTCGTCACGTGGACGGCACCCGCCGGTGGCGTGGTGGCGGGCACGGTGGTCAGTCTCAACAACCTCTCATCACCAATCCGCAGCGCCAGCGTTGGAACCGTCGTCAGCTCCTCCGGAAGTCTAAATCTCAATGTCAATAATGAAACGGTCTACGCCTATCAAGGAACGCCGCTGATTCCCACGGGTTTCCTCGCGGTGATTGCCACCCATGTCGGCGACTCGACGGCAGGCACCGGCTTGAGTCCCTCGCACGTTATTCATCTCCCGGATGACGAGGACGTCGCGGCTTACACCGGCTCCCGCTCCAATCAGGCAAATTTCGCGGCCTACCTCACGCTGCTCGGCGACGCCGGCAACTGGCTAACACAAGATGCCGATCTCGACCAAAGCACCGACGGCACCGCTCCGGATGTCCCGTTCGCCTCCACCGCCTTCACCGTGACGGGCGCGGAAAATACCTTCGCATCCTGGCTCATCGCCAACGCTCCCGGCGAAAGCGCGGCGCAGGATCGCGACCACGACGGCCTGCCCAACGGTGTCGAGTATTTCATGGGAACCGCGGGCAATGCCTTCACCGCCCATCCGGGAATCGTTTCCGGCGCGGTGTCCTGGGCACGTGCCGCCGGCACGACGATCGCCGCTTTCAAAGTGGAAGTATCGACCAGTTTGGACACGTGGGAGGATGCGAACATCAACTACGCGGCAAACCTGAACATCGGCACCAGCCAAGTCGTCTTCACCATGCCGAGCGGTCCGCAGAAACTCTTCGTCCGACTCAACGTGACTCCTTGATTTGAACGGCTCACGCCCGGCTTGCGGGAATGGGGTCATGCAAGATCAAGTCCGCGCCATGCGAAGTGTCCCGGCTGTCTCAGCCGGGAGCGGCGGCAAATCGTTTGGTTGCGGGAACCTCCAGCGAGGGGAATCAAATTCCCTTCCTCAAATCCCGCAGGCTCCACAGCCCCCCTGTCGCAGCGGCCGCGTCGCCGCGCATCTTCCTCGCCCCGTCCCTGCGATTTTTCCCGAAACGATCGCGGGCGTTCGCAAACGCCTCGTTCACGAAAACCCTGCTTCCGATCACCGCCGCGCCCATGCCCTTGCGCGTCCGCCTCGTTTCCTCCGCGCCATCCCGGCCGATCCGCGTTACGGTCTTCTCCACCGCCCCCGCCATCAATAGTTTCCGGTATTCCTGTGAAACATCGTTCGCCCAAATCGAATCATCCGCTCCGCATCCCTTGTGCGCCCGGTTGAACCACTGGGTAAAGCGCTGCAACAGCCCCTTCATGAACTCACCCAGATCGTGCATCCGGTATGCGAAACGCCCGTGAATCCTGCCTACCAGCACCGACTCCTCGCCACGCCCCTCTTTCACCAACTTCCTCGCCTCCGCCAATTCCGCCGCCACCCCGGCGACGAACGCCTCACTGTAGATCGCCCCAAGCCGCCTCAATAACTCCCCATCCGTAAGTCCGTCCTCCGCCATCGACGGCACCTCAAGCAGAAGGTGGAAGTGATTGTCCATCAGGCAGTAGGAAACCACCCGACCGCCGGTGAACTTCTCCTGCATCCGCATCAGGGTCCGGAACCTCTCCTTTTCCACCACCCCCAGCACAAAGCGCCGGTCCACCACCCGTGAAATGCAGTGGTAGAACACCGGCTTCTTCTCCGAATGCCGCCCCCCGCGCCCGCCCTGCGGCCCGACCGGCGCTTTCAACGGCCTTTCACCCAAACCACATCTCCAAATCCGCCATCGCCGCCCTGACGTTCCCTGCTGCCCCGGCCGCAATCATACCTGAAAGAAAACTGAACACCTGCCGTAGCTTCTGAGTCCACGCGGACTTGTTGATCCAAGCGACACCCCAGACACCCGGAACCCATGATCAAACGACGTGATTTCATCAAAACCGCAGCGGCCGGAGGCCTGCTGATGTCACCCGCCATGCAGGTCATGGCCGCCAGTGGCAGGCAGCCTTTTCGCATCGGCGCGTGCGACTGGTCGATCGATTGCCGGGGCGAATTGAAAGCCTTCGACGTCGCCA
>NZ_JBIKBQ010000025.1:0-35580 GCF_058122085.1 Luteolibacter sp.
TGGGTGCCGGCGGCGAGACCTAGCAAAACAAAACCCATGTGGCTGACGGAGGAATAACCGATCACGAACTTGAGGTCCTTCTGCGACAAAGCGGTCAGCGCGCCGTAAACAATTCCAATCACCGCCAACCCGGCGATCACCGGCTTCCATTGCTCGAAACCCTGCGGAAACAGCGGCATCGCCACACACAGCGCGCCGTAAGCGCCGAGTTTCATCACCACGCCCGCGAGCAACATCGATGCGGCGGTGGGAGCGGCGACGTGGCCGGTCGGCGCCCAGGTGTGGAACGGCCACATGCCCGCCAACACTGCGAAGCCGAGGAAGACAACGGGGAACGCCCACGCCTGAAGCGCCGGCGAATACTGCGCGCCTGCCAGATGGGCGAGATCGAAACTCGTCCCGCCGGCCGCGGCATAGGCGACCACCAGCCCGATGAGGATCAGCGCGCTCGCGCCGATGGAATACATCGTGAGTTTCATCGCGCCGTATTCCTTGTTGGTCGATCCCCAGATGGCGATGAGCATGTATTTCGGCAGGATCACGATTTCGTAACAGACAAAAAGCAGGAACGCGTCGCGGCTGAGGAACACGCCGTAAACCCCGCCGATGATTGTCAGGAAGAAGGCGAAAAACGCGCGCGGCCTGCGTTCCACGTTCCAGGAAAACAACACCCCGGCGACCGCCACGATGCCGGTGAGCAAAAGCAAGGTTAGGGAAAGTCCGTCGGCGGCAAGATGGAAGCGAACGCCGAGACTTGGAATCCACGGACGGTCGAAGGACCAGACCGGGCCAACCGGATCATTCAAGCGCGACAGACAGGCGAAACCCGCGGCCACTGCGCCAACGAGCGAGGCCACAAGGGCGACGACCCGGGAAGCGCCAGCCATGCGGGCGGGCAGCAGGAGCACCAGCAAGGCCCCGGCGAAAGCGGATAGAATGGTACAGGCGGGAGTCATGGGATCGGATGGAGAAGGTCGAGCAGGCGGAGCGTGTCGCCATTGATGAAGTGAAGCAGCACCTGCGGCCACAGGCCGGGGATCACGATCAAGGCGATGGCGGGCGCGAACAACCAGCGCTCGCCGACGGTGAGGTCGGTCCATTTTTCCATGGCCGGAAGCAAGGGACCGTGGAACACCTTGCGGATTATGCGGAGCAGGAAAACGGCGGTGAGCAGCAGGCCGATCACCGAGATGGCGGCGGACCATGGAACCAGTCCGAACACGCCGTTGAAGATCAGAAATTCTCCGACAAATCCGCTCAAGGCGGGCAGCCCGAGCGAGGCGAACAACGCGAGTCCCATCAGCCCGGAGAACACCGGCATGCGTGCGCGCAGGCCGCCGAAATCATTCAAGCCGCGTTGTCCCCCGCTCCGCGTTTCGAGAATGCCGATGCCGAAGAACAACGCCGAAGCGATCACGCCGTGATTGAAGGCCTGCAAGACGACTCCTGAAACCGCCGAGGCCATCGCTGCGCGGTCCGTGTGTGCCGCCGCCACCGCCGCCACGGCGAGCACGCAGTAACCGAGGTGGTTGACCGACGAGTAGGCGAGGATCCGTTTCAAATCCCGCTGCGCGAGAGCGGCGACCGCACCTAGCAGCACAGTCGCCACCGCCAGCGCGGTCAGACATGGCGCGAGTCCGGGCAACACCTCGGGGAAAA
Source organism: Luteolibacter sp. (assembly GCF_058122085.1). Taxonomy (NCBI): domain Bacteria; kingdom Pseudomonadati; phylum Verrucomicrobiota; class Verrucomicrobiia; order Verrucomicrobiales; family Verrucomicrobiaceae; genus Luteolibacter; species Luteolibacter sp. The sequence continues at coordinate 1,660 of NZ_JBIKBQ010000025.1, forward strand.
TCGGCAGGAAAACCCTGACCAAACCGTAAACGCCCATCTTCGAGAGCAGGCCGGTTAGCAGGATCGTGACCGGAGTCGGAGCCTCCGCGTAAGCGTCCGGCAACCACGCGTGAAACGGCACTACGGGGATTTTCACCGCCAGCCCGAGGAACACCGCGACGGCAACCACCGTCAACAGCGTGTAACCCTCAAGACCGGTGGAGGAGAAGGATTTGGCCAAGCCCGCGGCAAGCTCTTTATTGGCGGCGAGCCGGCCCAGCTCCGCGAAATCCATGGTGCCGACCGACAACTGCAAGGCGAGGAAACCTAGCAACATGCAGACCCCGCCAGCCAGGGTCACGACGAAGAACCGCAGCGCCGCTCGCGGCGCGCCCTTGCCGCCCCATAGCCGGATCAGCAGATAGGCGGGAATCAAGGTCATCTCCCAGCACAGGAACCAGGGGATAAAATGGGTGGCGGTGAAGACGCCGAAGAGCATCGACTCCATCACCAGGATCAACGCGCAATAGGCGCGGTCTCCGATGTCCAACCTGCCCGATACCGCGAGCGAGAACAGCGTGATCATCGATGTTAGAAGCAGGAACAGCCACGAGGTGCCGTCGGCATGGAAGGCCAGATGGATGTTCGCGTCCGGCATCCACGGCAGCGACCAGGACGCGCCGCCTTGCAAGCCGATCGCGGCGACCACCGCCACCGGCACGATGGCCCACGTGATCGCAAGGCGAACCGCGCACATGCGGTCCAGACCGGGCCATGCGGCGATCAACACGGCACCCAGCAAGGGGAGTAGCAAGAGTGAGATTAACAACATGGCGTGACTAGGCGCTGAGCCAGAAATAGAGAATGAGGAGGACGGACATCCCGAGCCCGATAGCCCGGAGATAACCTTGCGGACGACCGCTCTGACTGCGGGAAGCGGAATCGGCGCGGTTTTGCAAACCGGAACACATGCGGTTGAAACCCTCGTTGAGGCCCTTTTCATCGGATGCTCCGGTCCAGCGACCGAAGGTCTTGATGCAAGCTTCACCCACGCCCATCAGCGGCACGAAGACTTGGCGTTCGAGGGCGTCGATGGCACCCGCGAAAAACGCGAGCGGGCCGATGATCGCTTTTTCGTAAAGCGCGTCGAAGCCCATCGCGCGTTCGAGGAAATTCCAGACGCCGCCGAGTTTTCCCGCCAGCGGATCGGGCGCGTTGCTGTCGTGCGATGGATTTCGATAGACCTTCCAAGCCAAGCCCACGCCGACGGTGACGATTCCCAGCGAGAGCGCGATCAGTCCGAGCCCGTGGTTCAGCGCGCCGCCATCGAAGACCGCGGGCTCGCCGTTGATCCATTTTTCAAACCAAGGCCAGACCGGCGTGCCGACGATCGCCAGCAGCACCGCGCCGGCGGCCAGCACGTAAAGTGGGACAAGCATCACCGAAGGACTCTCGTGCGGATGGGAAACGCCGGGTGACCGGGGACGACCGCGGAACACCAGCAAGGCCTGGCGGGTCATGTAAAACGCCGTCAGCAAGGCCGCCGCGACAGCCAATACAAACGGGCCTTTGCCCCCGGGCCAAACCTGCGCGCTGTGCAGGATCGCCTCCTTGCTCCAGAAGCCGGAGAAGACAAACGGGAATCCGGAGAGCGCCATCATGCCGACCGCGTAGGCGGCGAAAGTGCGGGGCATCGACTTGGAAAGCCCGCCCATCTTGCGGATGTCCTGCTCGCCGTGGCAGCCGTGGATCACCGAACCGGCGGAGAGGAAGAGCAAGGCCTTGAAGAACGCGTGGCAGATCAGGTGGAGCATCGCCGCCGCCACCCCGCCGGTGCCGAGCGCGACCATCATGAAGCCGAGTTGTGAGACGGTCGAGTAGGCGAGGATGCGCTTGATGTCGGTTTGCGCGAGCGCCACCAGCGCGGCGTAAAGCGCGGTGATTCCGCCGATCCAGGCGCATGCGGTGAGTGGAACGGTCAATCCTCCGCCGTTCGCGAAAATCGGATGGGTGCGGGCGACCATGAACACACCTGCGGCGACCATCGTCGCGGCGTGGATGAGCGCGGACACCGGAGTCGGGCCTTCCATCGCATCGGGCAGCCAGGTGTGCAGCGGAACCTGGCCGGATTTCCCCATGGCTCCCACCAGCAGGAGCAGCGCGGCGGCGGCCGAAACCGTCAGCCCGCCGATCGTGGTGGTGCCGGCCAGCGAGGCGAGCGCGCCGGATTCGAGCAAACCGTTTCCGCCATCGTAGAAGAGCAGCGTGCCGGACTGCTGATAGAGCCAGATCATGCCGAGGAAAAACGCCATGTCGCCGACGCGGGTGGTGATGAAGGCTTTCTGCGCGGCAGCGGCGGCGGATGGCTTTTCAAAATAGAATCCAATGAGCATGTAGGAGGCGAGGCCGACGAGTTCCCACGCCATGAACAGCAGCAGCAAGCTGTTCGATAAAACCACCAGCAGCATCGCGCCGCAGAACAAGGAGAGGAACCCGAAGAAGCGCCCGAAGCGCGCCTCGTTTTCCATGTAGCCGATGCTGTAGATGAAGATCCACAACGCGACGAACGTCACCATCGCCGCCATCGCCGCGCTCATCGGATCGAGCAACAAGCCGACTTTCAACGCCACATCGCCGTAGGTGAGCCAAGTCAACGAAGTCGCTACCAAGGGTTTTCCCTCCGACGGTGCCAGCGCGCAGAACAAGGCCGCCAGCGCGATCAGGCAGGAACCCAACAGGGCCACCACCGCGAGTTTCGACGCGATCCGCCCGCGGCGGTTCGGCAGAAACGCGATGATCCCGCCCGCTAGCAGAGGCAGCAGCGGCACCAACCAGAGCAGGAGATGTAAATTTTCAACCATGGAGCGTATCCAGTTTGTCGAGATCGGTGGAGCGGGTGTGGCGGAAAACCATCAGGATGATGGCTAGGCCCACGGCGGCTTCGGCGGCGGCGATGGCGATCGAAAACAGGACGAACATCGGCCCGGTTAGCTCCGGGTCGGGCGGACCGTAACGCCAGAAGGCGATGAAATTGATGTTGGCCGCGTTGAGCATGAGTTCGATGCCGACGAGGATCAGAATCGCGTTGCGACGGGTCAGCACGGCGAACAGGCCGAGCGTGAACAGCAGCGAGGAAAGCGTGAGCAGCAGGCTGAGCGGTGTCATGGGTCGGAAGGAGTTTGAGGTTTCTTGCCGGGATCGCGGGCAAACAACGCGGCACCGATCATCACGGCGGTTAGCAGGACACCCACCGTGATGACGGCGGGCGCGTGCGTGGTGAAAAGCGCCTTGCCAAGTTGTTCCACCGAGAACGCAGGGACTTCGGCGACTACAGGTGTGGCCACCCGTGAAATCGAGCAGATCAACACCGCCAGCACCGGCACCGTGCAAACCAGTCCCGGCAGCAGGGAGCGCGGACGCCGCGAAATTTCCTCCGCCTCGTCGCCGGGCCGGGTGATGAGCAGCGAGAAAACGATCAGCACCGCCACCGCGCCGACATAGACCATGAACTGCACCAAGCCGATGAAGTCCGCGCCGATCGTCAGATAGAGCACGGCGTTCAGCGCCAGCGTGAGGGCGAGCAGCAACGCCGCATGCACCGGACGCGCCTTCCAGACGGCGCCGAGGGCGGCGAAGAGGATCAGCGGAGAAAGTATGAGGAGCGGGATCATTCGGCGAAGGTGTAATGCCGGGTCGCGGGAGCGAGGCGTCTGTTATAAATCACGGTGATGACCACCCACGGAATGAGCAGCAAAGGAACAGTAACCACCCACGACAGGACCCCACGCCCGGTGAAATGCCAGATCGCCGCAGCCGGCAGGGTCAGCAGCGCCATCGGGATCATGCAGAGCCAGGCGAAACGCATGAGCTGGTCGATCCGGACGCGCGGGAAAGTGCCGCGAATCCAGAGGAAGGACATGATGACCACCGCCAGTTTGGCGAAGAACCAGATCCACGACGGCACGAAGCCGAGTCCGGGCAACGGGGCCTGCCAACCGCCGAGGAAGAGCGTGATGCCCAGCCCGGAGATGGCGAAGAGCCCGAGGTATTCGCCCATGAAAAACAACGCGTATTTGAAGCCGGAGTATTCCGTCATGTGACCGGCGACGATTTCAGACTCGCCCTCCGGCAGGTCGAACGGGCAGCGGTTCGCCTCCGCGATGGCCGCGATGTAAAACACCAGGCCCGCCACCAATCCCCACGGGGTGAAGAGATTCCACGCGGGGATGAATCCGAGATGAAAACCTGACTGTTTGTCCACGATCATCGGCAGCGAGAGGGTTCCGGAAACCATCACCACGCCGAGCGCGGAGATGATCAGCGGCAGTTCGTAACTCACCATCTGCGAGATCGCCCGCATCGCGCCGAGCATCGGGAATTTCGATCCGCTCGCCCAGCCGGCCATGAACACCGAGAGCTCCGTCAACGCGCCGACCGAGAAGAAAAACAACAGCCCGAGTTCGAGCGGCACCGGCGTCCATTCGCGGCCGTAGGGAATCACGCCGAGCGCGAGGATCGACGGGATCACGATGAGAATCGGAGCTGCCAGATGCAACAGCCACTCGGCCTTGGCGGGCACGATGTCCTCCTTGGTCAGCATCTTGATGCCGTCCGCCACCGGTTGGAGAATGCCGAACCATCCCGCGCGGTTCGGACCGATCCGGTTCTGGATGCGGGCCAGCGTTTTGCGTTCGATCAACGACAGTAACGCGAAGCCGCCCATGAACACCCCGACCACGGTCGAGGCGGCAACGATGAATCCGGCGATCGACACCAGCCAATCCGGCGCGCCGAAATTCTGGAGGATCATTTCCACCAACCTCTGCGGCAAGCGGGGCAGCCACTCCGGCGACCAGAGTGAAGGCACGGCGGTTTGGACGGCTAACAAACTCATGCGCTCTCTCCTTTCTGTTCGGTTTCTGCGGCGGCCTTGTCCTTGGCTTCCTTGTCGGCTTTCGCCTTGGCTTCCTTCGCGGCTTGCGCGGCGAGTTTTTTCTCTTCCTCCGCCTTGCGCTTGGCCTCCACTTCGGCGGCCTGCTCGGGTCGGAGCTTGGCGTGATAGGCGGCGGACTTCGCCAGGCGTTCGCGGTTGAATAACAGGCCTTCGAAACGGTTGTCCGTGCTCAATTCGTATTCGCCATCCATGTAGATCGCATCGAACGGGCAGACCTCGGCGCAAATGCCGCAGTTCATGCAGACGGAGACGTCGATGTCGAAGATCTTCGGCCGCTTGAGCGACTTGCCGTTCTCATCGCGCTCCAGCACGATGTAGATGCACTGCGGCGGACACTCCTTCTCACAGATCGCGCACGCCACGCAGCGCAGGCCGGCCAACGAATCGTCGTTGTCGTAAACGAGGAACGGGAAGTTCCGGAAGTTCGGGCTGATCGGCGCGCGCTCCTCCGGATACTGCACGGTGGTCATGCGGTCCTCCCGGTAGAAGCTCTGGACCATGTTCTTTCCCGTCACCACCAGGCCTTTCAGCAATCCAAGACCGGGCAGCGACCATTGGGACAATGGAGGAAGGCGTTTGGTGGTCGTTAGATCTTCCGCGCTCATCGGTCCACCTCCCCTAACACGATGTCGATGCTTCCGAGAATGATGACCACGTCCGCGAGATCGAGGCCGAGGCACATGTCTTCCAGCAAGGTGAGATTGATGAAACTCGGCGGCCGGACGCGGTAGCGATACGGATTGGTGGTGCCGTCGCTGATCAGATAGAATCCCAGTTCTCCTTTCGGTCCCTCGATGCGTGCATAAGCTTCGCCGACGGGTGGCTTGAAGTTGCGGATCTTCGCCTTGGGGTGGATGTAGTCGCCTTCCGGAAGCTGGTCGATCGCCTGGCGGAGGATTTTCAACGACTCGCGCATCTCCAGGAAACGGATCATGATGCGGTCGTAACAGTCGCCCTTTTCACCGAGCGGAATGCGGAAATCGAAGCGCTCGTAAATGCCGTAGGGTTCCACTTTGCGGATGTCGTAGTTCACCCCGGCGGCGCGCAACATCGGGCCGGTGATGCCGCCGTTGATCAGGACTTCCTTCGGCAGCGCGCCGACGTCCTGAGTGCGGGCCAGCAGGATTTCGTTGCCCATCAGCAATTCCTCCATCTCGTCGAGAAACGGTCCGTAACCATCGATTAGAACGCCCACTTTGGCGGCCCAGCCCGCGGGCAGGTCGTTGCGGCAACCGCCGAAGCGCATGAAGTTCGCCATCATCCGCGCGCCGGTCAGGTCTTCGAACAGATCGAGGATTTTCTCCCGCTCGCGGAAGGCATACATCAGCGCGGACCCCCACGCACCCATGTCGCCGAGGATGAAACCCATGAAGGCGGTGTGGTTGATCAGGCGGGTGAGTTCCGAGGTGATCACGCGCATGAATTCGGCGCGCTCCGGCACCTCGATGCCCGCGAGTTTTTCCACGGCGTGGGCGTAGGCCCAGTTGTTACTGAGCGGACAGATGTAGTCGAGCCGGTCGGTGTAGGGCATCGAGCTCAGATAGGTCGCGTTCTCGGCGATTTTCTCGTGGTTGCGGTGCAGGTAGCCGAACACCGGCTTGAGGCTCACCACCGTCTCGCCGTCGAGCACCACGTTCATGCGGAACACGCCGTGCGTGGACGGGTGCTGCGGGCCTAACGAGATCCGCAGCAGCTGGTCGTCGTCCGCGCCCGGTTCGAGCGTGGGAGACGAGGAGAACATGGACGGATCGGAAATCATGGGGCTGCGGGATAGTGCGCTTTGGCTTTTTCCAAAACGGCGTCGTGCGGCGTGGGTTCGTATTCGTAGTCATCCGGCGCGACGTAGTCCTTGCGCATCGGATGGTCTTCGAACTCGTCCCACATCAGGATGCGGCGCAGGTCGGGGTGGCCGGTGAATTCAACTCCGTAGAGGTCGAAAATCTCGCGCTCCTGGAACTCGGCGCTGCGGTAAACGGAAACGACCGAGGGGATTTGGTTTTTCCTCTCGCGGTCCACGGTGCGGGCGCGCAGCACCAGCGGACCTTCGCGGCGGCTGGCCGAGTAGAGGTGATAGAGCACTTCGAGGAATCCCCCGGCGCTTGCAGTCCCCTCCCCTTCGGCGGGCACGGCCACGGCGTCGGCCTTGGCGGCGTCCGGCCAATCCACGCCGGTGACGTTCGAGAGTAAATCAAACGCGAGCGTGTCGCGGAGAAAGCGGCAAACATCCATCAGGCACTCGGCATCCACCAGCAGCGAATGCTGGCCGGACGGGCCGGGGTTTTTGCGGAGCGAGACGCCGGCATCTGGCAGGGCTTCACGCAAGCGCTCGATGACGGTTTCCGCGCTCATGCCTCACCTCCTGCTTCGCGGACTATCACCGGCGGGTTCCAGATTTCACGGTTGGCCGTTGGCTCGAGATCGTGCGCGCCGAACTCCGGCACCGGCATTTCCGCGGCTCCCTCGGGATCGGCGTGGCGGGCGCGGTGGCTTCCCATCAGCTTTTCCTTCGCGATCTTGTCGCGCAAGGTCATCAAGCCTTCCAACAGCGCCTCGGGCCGCGGCGGGCATCCCGGAATCATCACGTCCACCGGAATAAAGCGGTCGATGCCCTTGAGCACGTTGTAGCCATCCTTGAAGGGACCGCCGGAAATCGCGCAGGCGCCCATCGCGATGACGTATTTCGGCTCGGCCATCTGATTGTAGAGCCGCACGACCTGCGGCGCCATCTTCTTGGTCACCGTGCCGGCCACGATCATCAGGTCCGCCTGCCGCGGCGAGGGCCGGAACACCTCGGCGCCGAAGCGGGCCATGTCGTATTTCGCCATGGTGGCGGCGATCATTTCGATGGCGCAACAGGCGAGCCCGAACTGGAGCGGCCACAGCGAACTGGAGCGTCCCCAATTGATGAGTTGTTCGAAAGAAGTTACATGCACCCCTTGGGATTTCAGATCGGCCTCCAGTTTGGAATCAATCGCCATACAGCATGAGATTGGGTTTGATGCCCCTTGGCCAGCAAACTCTTTGAATGCCGCGACAAACGGAAGCAGAAAGACGGAAACACGCATCAAACAGCAAGATATGCCGTGTGCTTGCCCCCGGCTGAGACAGCCGGGACACGTTCCATGCCGACTATCAGCGGCCGAAAAGCAGGCAGATCGGGCTTGGCGCGGAGACGGTGTGGTCCGGCGCTCCGAGAATCCCGGTTTCCGGATCGAGCGCGAGCACGCTGATCGTGTTGGAACCTTGATGGGCGCACAGCAGCCACCTGCCGCTCGGATCGATCTTGAAATGGCGCGGGGTCTTCCCGCCGCAGGGCGCGTGTTGCAGGAATGCGAGCGCGCCGGTCTTCCCGTCGCGCCGATAGACCGCGATCGAATCGTGGCCGCGGTTCGAGGCATAGACGAATTTGCCGTTCGGATGCACCTCGATTTCCGCCGTGGTGTTCTTGTCGGTGAAATCCTTGGGCAAGGTCGCCACCGTTCCGAGCGTGGTGAATTTCCCCTCGGCGTGGGAAGTCACGAGCACGGTGTTGTCCAGCTCGTTGATCACGTAAGCGTTCTTCTCATCGGCGGAAAACGCCATGTGCCGCGGACCCGCGCCGGGGGCGGTGGCGAGCGGGGGAAGCGGCTCGCCGAGCTTCGAAGTCGCGGCGTCGAACGGATAGACGAAGACCCGGTCCAGTCCGAGGTCCGGCACGAACAGGTGCCGGTTCGCCTGGTCGAAATACACGCCGTGCGCGTGTGGACCGTCCTGCCGGGGCTTGCTCGGGCCCGCGCCCTTGTTGGAAATCACCGATGCCGCCGCGCCGGGAACGCCGTCTTCACCCAGCCTGATGGTCGAAAAAGTTCCGTCGCCGTAGTTCGCCACGGCCACGGTGCCACCCGTGGCATCCACCGCCACATGGCAGGCACCCTTGCCGCCACTTGACGCTTCACCGAGAAATTTCAAACCGTGATTTTGACTGATAGTGAAAGCCGCCACCGAGCTCGAAGCATCGGCAAACGGAGTGGCCGGCGCGCCACAGGCATAGAGGACCGGCCTCACGGGATGCAGCGCGAGGAAGCCGGGATTCTGATATTCCGCCGCCAGGACGGGCTCCGTGAGCCTGCCCGTGGCGGCGTCGAAATCCGTGAGATAGATCCCCTTGCTGGTCGAGTTTTTCCCGGTGTTCGTCCCGATGAATACCGGAGCCGCATCAAGCGGGGCTGCCAGGAAAAACAGGATGGTGAATCGGCGGATCATCAGCAAAGAACGGCAAAGGGAATCCATTTCATACAACGAACCGGCGGCGGACTACTTCTTCGCGAGCGATTCGAGGTAGAGAAAAGACTGACGTCGAAACCCTAGGCGACCTTGACGTCCTTCAGGATGGCCACCTCTCCTGCGGCGGTTAGCCAGCAAATGGACGGCGGCGGGTTGCCGGATTCCTTGAAATCGTCAGTTACTTTTTTGGGGGATCGCCAGCGCCGGCCTCCTTCGCCGGCTTGGCGGGGACGGCAAGCGTTTCAAAGCGTCCCTGCGGACCCGCGTATGGCTTGAGGTAGGAGGCGTTCAACTTGTCGCAACTCCACAACGCCCCGCGAACCACCAGATTGAGATAGCGCTCGTCGGCGACGGTGTCGCTGTTATGACCCAGTGTGGTGTTGAAAACGCGCGTGCCGTGGTAGTCGTTCGTCCAGGCGACCACCGCGGTTGCGTTCTTACCACTTCCCAAGTCTTGATTCCCAAGGGCAAGAGGCTTGGCGGTGGGGAAAACCTTGAGATTGTTATAGAGCTCCTCGTTGATCGTGGTCCAGTTGGCCATGCCCTGGGTGATCGGGTGGCTCGCGTCGGTGAACTCGATGGCGATCGGTTTCTGCGGGCCGTGGCCGCTCGACTGGAGGCCGAGGAACTCGAACCATGTGTCGGTGCCGGTGCGGAAGCTATGCATCGCGCAGTGCAGGTTCACCGCAGGGAGGCCGTTTTTGTGGACGTTCACCACGTTTCCGACGAAGGCCATGTCCTTGATCTCGGCCGCGCACTCGTCGTGGATAATGAGATCGTAGCCTTTCGCCCAATCCTTGTTTTCATACATCGGGAACCAAGGCTTGGTTCCCTTGTCCTCGCTGATGACCACGTCCACCTGGATGTTGGCCCGCGCCTGGATGCCATCCCGCAAGATGACCGACTGCTTGGCATAGTCGTGGCAGCATCCTCCGCAGACCAGAAGGGCGCGGAGCGGGGCATCGGCGGCGGAAAGGGAGGCGACTCCCAGGAACAAGAAAGCAATAGTCGGGCGCATGGACGGATTTTGAATAATTGGATTTGTGAAGACCAGCACGGATCGTGCGGAACCCAAAATACTTCTCTATGAAAAATTTCTTTCACGCCAGAGGCTGAAATTTCGCGGGACGCGCTATTCCTGCCCCACCCTCGTCCGCAGAAACCGCTTCCCCACCCCGATCGCAGTCGTATCCTTGATCGTGAGCACCGTGCGGTCCGCCTGATCCAGCGCGCTGACGACTTGGGCGTGGCCAAATCCATTCGCCGACTTCCAAATTTCCGTCCACGGGCCGGTCAGGCCGTTGTTGGCCTCCACCGCATAGGTGAGCCCTTGGGTGAATTTGCGCACCGGGAAGGTTAGCGTCAGGTATTTTGGAGTCGCTCCGGTACTTCCTTGGAAAACCGTTTGCGCCGCCGGACCCGCCGCTCCCGGATCACCGAGGAAGGCGTATTCCTGCAAATTGTTCCAGACATCCGCGTCCGGATTCTGGCTGATCCCGCTCTGTCCGTTTGGAAAGGAACTCCGCGACGCCCAGGTGGTGAAGGTGTCGGTGAGGCCGACTGTCAGAGTGAAACTATCATCCACTGTATTGCCGACGCTATCGGTGGCGAGGACCGTGACCAACGTGCTGCCCGTTTGTCCGGCCACCGGAGAAAGATTCAGAACTCCGCCCGGTTGGATGTTGACTGTGGCAACAGCTGGATTGCTGTTGGAGACCACCGTGTAAATCAGCGTGGAACTCTCCCCGGCCTCTCCGGCGGGAAGAGGAACAAGCGCCACGCTAGGGAAAAGAATGAATTCACTGATTAGACGATTGGGCGGAACATGCCGTATAAAAGTGGCAGCTCGTTGTATATTCCTCCGTAATTAAAGACAGGAAAGGTCGAAGGCTCTCCAAAAATTTGGGCATTACCGAATGTGGAGCGAGTCATCCGCCCAAAAACAGTGAATCCACCGTTCTGCGGATCAAGGATGTCGGTATTGGCTCCCAAGCTCACAAACCATTGGCTGGTTGCGCTATTCGGATTGCTGGGCAGTTTGGCCATTGAGATCGTGCCCAAAGTGTTGGAAACCCCGAACTCATTCACAATCGGTGGATCGGTCGGAACACTTCCAATAGATCCGTTAATAATGTTGGATGCCCCACCCTGAATTACGAAACCAGGTGAGCTGCGATGGATGAAAGAATTAACATAATCCCCGTCGCTCACATACTTGAGGAAGTTTTGCCGCGTGACAGGAGTGCGGTTGCTGAAGAGCGCCATATCTAGGACCACCGGGACGCCTCCTTCGAAATAAAACTGCGAAGTGAACCTGACCACCTGGTCATCGATGGCCTCCATGCCGAAGGCGGAGGCAAGATTCACCGTCAGCGGAAAACCGGCCAAGCCACTCCGGTCTTTGATCGGATGATTGAGCACCGGAAGGAGCTTGGAACCCGCATGCGCAGCCGCTGACATTCCGAAAAACGCAAGCACAGCCAGTAGCCAAAACTGTTGCCGCGCGGACAAGCTTCTTGAGGAAGACGAGGGTTTTCGGGTCAAGCGGCGGCAGAAGAGCAAAAGCCGTCCCGGCCCGTCAATCCAACATTTCCGGACTGCGGTGACATGTCACCGCTTTCCCACTGGCCGACATGTCGGCCAGTGAAAAGCTCCGACATGTCGGACCAGTCCCCACACACGGGGGGAGCTCCTCCGCCAGCCATTTCACCCCTCCCGCCAGGCCCAGTTCATGACGACCTCGATTTCCGGGTGGATGCTGTGGTGGACGGGGCAGCCGCGGGCGGCGCTTTCCAGGAGTTTGCGGTCGGTATGGGAGGCGGGAAGCGGGATGGCGAGGTCGAGCTCGAGGCGCTTGATCCGGCGCGGCAGGTCCTCCGACATGAATTTGCGGACGTTGACGGTCATGCCTTCAACGGCGATTTCCTTGCGCTTGGCGACGATACCGATGACGGTGGCCATGCAGGAACCCAGTGCGGTGGCGAGCAGATCGGTGGGCGAGAAGGCTTGGCCGCGGCCGTTGTTGTCGAGCGGGGCGTCGGTGACGAGCGTGTTGCCGGAGGGCATGTGGACGGCGCTGCAGTGCAGGTCGCCTTCGTAGGAGAGTCGGATTTCAACCATGGGATGAGAGGAGTTCGAAAGGAGTTTCCCGGGAGCAAAAGGAGTTTCCCGGGAGCAAAAGGAGTTTCCCGGGAGCAAAAGGAGTTTTCCGGGAGCTGGTCAATCCTCGGGTTTGGGCGGGACCTTGGCAAGCACCACGCGGAAGCCGTAGATGGCGTCTTGGAAATCCGGGGGCACGGCGTTGCGCGATCCGACCAGCAGGTTCTCGGACTGGCCGGTGAGCCAGCACCCGCCGCGCAGGACGCCGAGCTCGCTTTTGCCGAGCTTGGAGTAATCATCCTCCACCCACTCCTGGACGTTTCCGCTGAGATCGAAGAGGCCGTAAGGGTTCGCCGGGAAGGATCCGACGGGGGCGGTGAACGCGAACCGGTCGTCGTAGCCGGCGATGATCCGGTCGCCCGGCACGCTGCCCGCGTCGCCCGCCGCCATGTCCGCGAAGTTCCCGACCTTCCCGACGGGCGGCCAGACGGTCCCCCACGGATAGACCCGTTGTTTGCGGGCGTCGCGCCAGCCGGGGCTGATTCCCTCCTCCTCGCGGAGCCCGGCCATCATGCTCCACTCCAGGTCGGTTGGCAGTCGATAGACGTGGGTCCGGGCGATCCGCTCGTCCTTGCGCTCGCGCTCGGTGAGCCAATCGCAGAAGGCCTGCGCGTCCTCGCGGGAGACATTGACGACCGGATGATCCGCAGCCTGCCGGAAATACGCGGCATGCGGCGCGGTGCGGTCGGACTCGTTGCCAAACCGCTGATAGTCGCGAATCCGCGTTTCCCAAACCGAGACGAGCAGGTCCTGGTCGAGCGGGGCGAAGCGCATGCCGATGCCGTTCTCCCAGGGCTTGCCGAACACCGCGCCCTTGCTTTTCTCCAAGGTCACGCTCTGCGAGACTTTCTCGCCCTCGCCGACCTTGAGATCGATGGTCAGCGGCTTGTAGCCCTCGCGGACCAGATAGAGTTGCCAGGCGCCGGGCTTGACCTTGGGAATCCGCAGCGGGCCTTCGGTCGAGCCGGCGGACCCGCGGTTGGTCGGGTCGGAGGTGGGGTTGATGTAAACCTCGACGCCAGGCGGCTCGGTGGTGATGTTGATTTCGCCGTAGTCGATGGGGCGGACCTGGACGCGGAACGGTTTCAAGCCGTCGCGGCGGGCCGTCTCGCTCAAGCCGGGGTTTTCAAACGCGCTTTCCCACAGCGGCAGCACCTCGTCGTCCTCGGTGAGGAAGCCCGCCTTGAACGCGCCGTCCTGAAACCATTCGCAAAACGCATGGGCCTCGCCGGGCGAGGAAAGGACGATTTCCACGGGCCGCTTGCTATTGCCAATTCCGATGAATTCGGCCGCGTTTCCCGGCGGCGCGGTGGCCTCGGTGAACTGCGACCAAAGCGCCTTGGTCACCAAAGCAGTGGCCACATGCTTGTCCGCCGCAGGCTGATAGGAATTCCCGAGATGGTCGTTCCACTTTTCGCCCGGCTGGGGCGGCGAGAAATTTTCCAGGCTCGCGAAGAGCACCAGCGGTTCGGACACCACCGTCGCGGGGACCGTTCCCTGAAGGGTGAAGGGGCGGTAGCCGCTGCGTTTCATCGTGAAAAAATACGCCTCGCCGACCGTGGCTGAAATCAGGCCGGTGTTGGTCGTGCCCACCCATTGGCCGTTGGCGTCGCGCACTTCGGCGCCTTCCGGCGCGCTCACCACGCGCAGCATGCCCGTCTGCGGCGGCACCGGCATGGGCGCGGGATTCATCCGCTTCACCCACTCGCTGTCCTTGACCATTTCCCAGCTCAGCCAGCCGACGAAGCCCGCCAGCATCAAGGTGGTCATCCACACCGCGAGCCCGCTCAAGCGCCGCCGTTTGCCGCGTTGAAGCCGGCGCAGCGCGTCCGCCAGATCCGAAGCCGTGGAGATTTTCCGCTTGGAAATCCGCGGCTCGCAGATGTCGCAGATGATCCGGTTGAGCTCCAGCCAGCGCTTGCGGTCCGCCCCCGCCGGCATCTCGTCCGGCAGTTCAGGGAACGCCAGGCGGTCCTTGCCGGTGGCGATTTCATACAAAACCTTTCCCAAGCTATAAACGTCCGCCTGCGCCGAACCCGGCCCCTCCGGCGGCACGAATCCCTCGGTCCCCACGAAAGTCCGCTGCCCGCGCACCGCCACCAGACCGATATCGGCGAGCTTCGCCCGGCCGTTGACAAAGATCACGTTGGACGGCTTCACGTCGCGATGCGCCAGCCCGCGCTCGTGCAGGTGGTCCAGCGCCTCGGCCAGACGCAGGCCCACGTCGATGCACTCGTTGGTGTCCCACTGCGAGCCTTGGTGATTGTCCGCCCGCAGCGTGCGCGGCTCGTATTCGATGGGATTGATGTCCTGGCCGGACGCGACGTCGTCGCCGATTTCCATCACATAATAGTAAAAGGAAACCCCGTCCGGACTGCGGCCGACGTGCAGGACGTTGACCAACGCCGGATGATCCCGGGAAATCGGCTCGAATTTCAAAATCCCCTCGAACTCCCGCTCGAAGGTCCGCGCGTCCTCGAAATCCTCGCGCCACACCACTTTCACCGCCCGCAGCGCGCCGGTCACCCCGCGGGCCAGCCACACCTCGCCATACGCGCCGCCGCCGATCTTACGCAGAACCTCGTGATCGGGGATCGCAGGATTCGGACGGATCTTAATCGCCATCAGCTTCGTCTTCGAGTTTGGCCAGTTCCTTCTTGAGCACGGTGCCCACGCGGTGTTTCGCCAAATAAACCTGCGCCATGCTCACGTTGAGTTGGTCCTGCACCCGCTTCGCGTCCCACTGCTTGATCACATAACAGTCGAAAATCTGATACTGCTTCGGCGAGACCTGCGCCTTCACCCGGGAAAGCGCCGCATCCGCGATGTTCTTCTTCCACTCGATGTTCCACAGCCGCGACAGCACGTCGCCGTTCGGGTCCTCCACGCGGTCGATCACCGCGGTCTTGCGATCGTTTTCCCAGTCGCCGCCGATCATCGCCGTGTCCTTCTTGCGCTTGCGGAACTGGTCGTTGATCCGCCAGCGCGTCATGTTCATCAGCCACGTCTTGAAGGAACCCTGCTCCGGATCGTAGAGCTTTTTCTTGCTCTGCTTGGCGATGGATAGAATCGTTTCCTGCACGCAGTCGAACGCCTCGTCCTGTCGCAGCCCGGCCTTCACCGCCACCGCGTAAATCAGCCGCCAGTAGGTTTGGTAGAACTCGTCCCACGTCCGCTGGTCCTCCCAGTTGTCCAGCCGGGCGATCAAGCTCTTGCGCGTTTTCGCGTAGCCCTGCACCAGAATCGCGTCCCGTTCTTCCACTTTTTCCTCGTCGCCCTCAGCCATTGAGAAACGACTACCTCATTCCCCGCCCGGTGTCTTCCACGGATTCCGATTTTTCTCTTGGTCCGTTTTTGAAGAAATTTCATAAACACCTCCGAATGGTCGCCGAAAGCGAAATACCATCGAACTTATTTACAAACTCCGGCGGGCTCTCCTAGTCTCACCTCGCCTTTACTCAACCGTGTTGCGGATTTCACCCGTCCGCAACTCCCCCCACGGCGAGCACAATGTCACCCACACCCCCACTCAACCCCTCGCAAACGGTCGAGCGGATCCGCGAAATCATCGTCGGCCGCCATCTCGAACGTCTTGAACAACGCGTCGTCCGGCTCGAAACCACCGCGGCTCCCGCCCCCGTGGCTACCCATCTGGAGGACCGGCTTTACGCCAACGAAGCCCGCCTCGAAGCGTTGAAGGACAACGTCCAGCGCTTCGTCGATTCCAACCGCGAGCAAACCGAAGCGCGATTCAACCAGCACCGCGAGGAAATCCAGCGCTTGGCCGCCCAGATCCAGCAGGTCGCCGCCATGAAATCCGCCGAAACCGCGCCCGCAGCCGTCAACCAACTGGAGCGCAAGATCGGCGGTTGGCTCACCGATTGGCAAAGCTCCTTCCACGTCCAGCTCAACGACCGCGACCACCGCCTCGCCTCCCAACTCCGCGCCGAGGTCGCCTCGCTCTGGGAAAGCACCGAATCCCATCTCACCCGCCTCGAAAGCCGCGCCATCGACCGCGACTCGGTCGAAGAACGATTCAGCCGCATCGCCCTCGCCGCCCGCGCCCTCGCCGAGTGCGCGTCCCCCACCCCCACCGGACCCCGCTGATGACCGCCGCCCTCAGTCCACTTCCCAGCCCGTCACCCGGACTTGCCGCGCGCATCGTCACGTCGCAAAGCTGGAGCACGCTGCCCTCGCCATTCTCCCGCGAAAAAGCCCCCGCGTTTCCCGCCACCCCCTGCTTGCCGGCCTGGCCATCCGGTCCGGCGCCCGCCGCCCCGGCGTTCCCGACTTCATGGCCGCCACCGCTCACGGTCCTGCCATCCCCGGCGTCTCCCGAGTCCGAGTCCGAGTCCGAGCCCGTCCAAGCCCCGCCGCCGCGCCCGCCTGCCGCCACGGCGGAACCCGCGCCACCTGATTTCACCGATGACGACCTCCGCGAAGCCTTCGGGCCCATCGTCGAGGACGCCGTCCGCAAAGCCGTTTACGCCAAGGAAAACGGCATCGACACCTACCTCGAGCCGATGCTGCGCGCCACCATCCGCCGCGCGCTCGCCGAGTATGCCCCGTCGGCGCGGCCGTTCCGCGCGCCCCATGCTTACGACCGCTTCGTCTGGCACCTCCAAGCGCTTTTCACCAGCCGCACCTACGAGGACATCATCTTCGAAAAAACCCACCGCTTCCAAGTCGAGGAGGTCTTCCTCGTCGATGCCGCCAGCCTCGCGCTCGTCTCGTTCGCCAGTTGCGATCCCGCGCGCCACGCCTCCGCCAAGCGCGTCACGCCCACCGTCCAACGCCTCGCCCTGCAACTCCGCGACGAGGCCGGAAAACCGCGCGATTCCATCGAGCTCCCGGACCAGCGCCACGCCATCTCCCGCGCCGGCCGCTTCGTTATTCTCGTCGCCGTCGTCCGCGGCCAGCCCAGCGAACTCATCCTCACCGACCTCGAATTCGCGCTCCGCCGCGTCGAGGACCGCTTCCGCGAGCAATTCCAGCAAAAGGGCTCCCCGCTCCTGCTGGCGCTCCAGCCGTTCCTCGAAGACTGCCTGCTCATCCAGTCCCCCGCCAGCGCCGCCTAGCAGCCCGCCGGACGGCGTTCGCCATCAGCCGCCATTGCGATTTGACGAACCGCCCCGCGCCGCTCAGAGTCCGCCGCGATGTCCGACCCGAAGCACGTGCTGTTTGTTTGCACCGGAAATACCTGCCGCAGCCCGATGGCGGAGGGCATTTTCCGCAAGGCCGTCGCGGGGCGGAATGATTATGAAGTGAGCTCCGCCGGAGTCGCCGCGTCGAAGGGCGCGCCGTGCAGCATGGAAACCGCCACCTTGCTCAGAAAGCGCGGGGCGGAGCTGGACGAATTCGGCAGCCGTCCGGTCTCGGACGCCATCCTTGCCGCCGCAACCCATGTCTTCGCGATGACCCACGGCCACCTGCAAACGCTGGAAGCCCGCTTCCCCAAACACGCGGACAAGTTCTATCTGGTCTGCGAGTTCGCCGAAGTTCCCGGTGGCGGAATCGGCAGCGACGTGCCCGACCCGATCGGCATGGGACGCCGCGCTTACGAGGATGTCGCCGGCGTCCTCGATCTGGCGATCCCATCGATCATCGCCTACATCGACCAGACTTGGAAACCGTCCGCGGACTGATCAGATCATTCCGAGCTTCATTTTCCCCTCTTCGGAAATCATTTCCTGATTCCAAGCCGGGTCCCAAACGAGCTCGACGCGGGCGTCGTCGATGCCGTCGATGGTCATGATTTTCGCCTGCGCGTCGGCGGCGATCACCGGACCCATGCCGCAGCCGGGAGCGGTGAGCGTCATCTTGACAGCGACGATTTTCTTACCGTCCGACTCCTCGATGCAGCAGTCGTAAACCAAACCGAGATTGACGATGTCCACCGGGATTTCCGGGTCGTAAACGCCCTTGAGCTGGCTCCAAACCTGTTCTTCAAGCGGCGCATCCTTGAGCCGCACGACCTCCGCCTGCTTCTTGGGCTCCTCCTCGGGATTGACGCCGAGGGCATCCGCATCCTGCGAGGAAATCCGCGCGAGTCCCTGGGAAGTGGCCACCGTGTAAGTGCCGCCGAGGCGCTGGGTGATGAAGACCGCGGTTCCGGCGGGAAGCGAGAGCGAGTCGCCGCTGGGGATTTGAATGGCGGCGACTTCGCGGGTGAGCTTGATTTCCTCGTGCATGCGCGGAGTTAAATCCAGCGAACCACCGACGGCAAGGGATGAGTTTCCCCAATCGCACGGCATGAAAAACGAATCCGAAGCAGGAAACGCCGGAATCGCTGACCTCAGCAATGATGCGCTAGATCGTCTAAAAACTCCGATGCCGGTTCCACACTCGTCACAAGCAGGTGATCCCTTGCACGGGTGCGGGCGATGTAGAGGAGCTGGCGCTCGGTGTCGTAGACCTCTTGCAGATCGGTGTCGTCCCCCACGGTCTCGATGCGATCCTGTGACGGGATGACTTCGTCGTCACAGGCCATGACCACCGCGGCGCGGAACTCCAGGCCTTTGGCGAGGTGCATGGTGCTGATCGAGACATGGCCGCTGGTTGTCTCGACGTGCTCATCGAGGATCTTGAACGCGAACCCCGCCTCTTTGACCGCTGCCTCTGCCCGGCTGATCTGAGCCTCCGACCGGACGAACACGCCGAATTCGTGGGGAAGGATGCCGGCCTTGGATTGCTCGGTCAGCCAGGCGGCGACACCGCTCTGTTCCTGGCTCTCGTCGGTGAAGATCTGAATGGAGGGTGGCGGGCCGTTGAAGACCGAGATGGTGTCGCTGCGGTCCTCGCGGTTGCCGTCCACGTCGGTCACTTCCGGGCCGAGCAGGCGGTCGGCTTGCTGGCGGATCTGGTGGGACGTGCGGTAGTTGATGCGGAGGTTGCGGGAACGGCCTCGGATATCGACGCCGAGGGATTTCCAGGAAAACGGCTGCTGGAAGATGCGCTGGCCGATGTCGCCGGCGAAGAAGAGGGCGTTCGGGCGGTTTCCGCCCAATGCGGCGAAGAACCGCAGTTGGGATACCCGCGCAACACCGACCTCGATCCCAAGCTCGTCTGGCGCGGGAAGGATGAGCAGGACTGGAGCGACCTCGTCGTCCAAGCCCCTGCGCGTGCGACTCCGCCACCCGGCAGAACTCGGCTTCCCAGTCACTGTCGAGGATCACCCAGTTCAGATGGCACTTCGGCGGCGGGCCTTGGGTGTCCCAGCGGTCGGTCTTGGAGGTGTTGAAACGGACGTGGGTGACGTTGTTGGCATCCCATCCTTCCGTGAGCATGGAGACGGATACGACGCAACGGATGCCGGCACCGAGTTGGCCGGCCTTGCCCACGGTGTTCATGACCTCGCGGAGGAGCTGGCGGCCGCCCTTGGAAATCTCGATGCGCTCGCGCAATTTGAAGGCGTGGTAGTTGGTGATGACGATCTTGGCGCGGTTGACCTCGTCGAGCATGTCGTTGGGCACCAGCTCGCGGTCCTTGTAATAGCTGTTCGGATCGTTCGGCTGGAGCACCTGGAGGCGGTCCTTGATAGTGAGGCCCGGGGCGACAATGAGGAATCCGCGGGTGAAGGTCTTGCTGCCGGGACTGCGCACGGCCTTGATCGTCTGCCAGGCGATGAGCATGGCCATGACGGTGGTCTTGCCCGCACCGGTGGCGAGCTTGAGCGCGAGGCGCATGAGGTCGGGGTTGGCCTCCTTGTTGACGCTGGCCAGGAGCGAGAGAATGCGTTTTCCGGAGACGGACTTGGGAGCCACCTCGGTGAGCCAGATGGCGGTTTCCACCGCCTCCACCTGACAGAAGAACGGGCGGGGCAAGAATCAAGGTTCTGAATGCGGAGGCTAACAGCGACGAGGACGCTGGGAAGGATAAAAAGCAGCCAATTGCGCTGGATCTCCGGGCGAGTTGGAGAGCGAGCGACAAATCATGGAAGGCTCAAACGCAGGCAAGTTTGCTGCGCTGGAACGAAAGCCCCCCTGCGGCATGCGCGTCAAGTTAAGGGCCAAGGAGCGGCGAAACGTGTTCGCCGACGTCCATGAGCTGGCAATGAGATGAGCGGATGCTCCGGACATTGGCTTTCCATGGGCGTCGGCGAACATGTTTCGCCGCTCCTTGAACCGCCCGTTTGTCGGCTTTTTGAGCAATCAGCCCTTAACTTGACGCGCATGCCCCTGCGGGTTGACGCCGGATTCTGGAAAGCTCGGGGCAAAACACGAGGGACCAGGGCGATTTCTAAGATTGCCAGATCTGACCGCCGGGTTGTAGCCTTCCCAACGACTTACTTCCCATGTGGAAATTCATTCAAGATCACTGGCGGGACGGCATTGAGATCCTGCTTCTCGCCACCTGCATCTACCAAATCTACCGGGCTTTCCGGGCGACTCGCGGCGCTCAAATCCTCGTCGGCCTGGGGACCATTCTCATTGTCCTGACGCTGGTCTCGACGGTTTTCAGATTCGAGGTCATCCAGTGGATCATCACCCGCGCGGCCGCCATCCTCGCCTTCGCCCTGATCGTCATTTTCCAGCCCGAGCTGCGCAACGGACTGGCCCGGCTCGGCAGCAACCGCTTGTTTTCCTTCTCCAACAAACGCCGCCTCGCCTTCCTCGAGCGCTTCGCCGACGCGGTGATCGCGCTCTCGAAAAAGCGCATCGGCGCGCTGTTCGCCATCCAGCGAGGCATCAGCCTCAAGGAGCACCTCGACAGCGGAGTCGTCCTCGACGCGCAGTTTTCCCCGGAACTCGCGATGACCGTCTTCCACCCGAAAGCCCCGCTGCACGACGGCGGCATGATCATCGCCGACGACCGCGTGGCCGGCGCCGCCTGCGTTTTCCCGGTCACCGAGAAGCAGATGCAGGACCGCTCGACGGGCCTCCGCCACCGCGCGGCGATCGGCCTGACCGAGCGCACCGACGCCATCGCCGTGGTCGTCAGCGAGGAGACCGGCGGCATTTCAATCTGCGAGAACGGAGTGCTCCAACGGAACCTATCCGAAAAGCAGTTCCGGGAGAAAATCGCCGAGATCTTCTTCGCCGCCAAACCATCTCATGAAACTGACCCTGCCCAACAACTGGATCGCAAAGGCCCTCTCCCTCCTTCTGGCGACCGCGATCTGGTTTCTGATTAAGGAGCACCTCGCCACCTTCGAAGGCCAGTCCGGCAAGCCGCCGCGTGCCCGCATCGTCGAGGAACCGTTGCGCCCAGCCAACAAAAAGCGCTGAGACGGACCGTCCCAGCGCTTTTCGAAATGCTTCGTTAGAAGCTCAGAGCAACCCGAGAGCCGCGGAGATCAGCAGGTCGTCGTCGATCAGCCACTTGGCGGCCTCCGCGCCGGGACTCGCGGCTTTGGCGGGTGACGTGGATTCCGTGACATCGAGAATCAGACCATCGCCACGGACGCGACGGGCGACACCGCCCGCATCGTAAACCGCCATGAACGCGGCGAGCACCTTCACGGAGGCATCGCTGACAGCGGCGTCGTCGTTGCGGCCGAACAGGGCGTCCAAAAGCACGGGCGTGGAATCCACCGGACCCGACAAGCGGGTCGCCGAGCCGTTCGCGGCGCTGGAAATCCCGGTCACGCCGGCAGCCTCAAGCGCGCTGGCGAGCGCCGCAGTGCGGGCGGCCAGATCGGCCGGGGCGAGTGCGGTGGGAAGCTGGCTTTCAAGCCCGTTGGCAAGCGAAACCTGGCGGGCGTGCAGCCGCGCCCAATCCGGCGAGCGCAGGTCCGAGTCGCCATCCGACCCGGTGCGCCGGCCAGCCACTCCGGTTTTCACGAAGGAAGCGATCGCCTCGGCGGCGCGATCGCACTTGAGTCCCGCGCAAACCGGAGCCAGCGCGAACGCGGCCAGGCGGCTGGACAGCAGGACGTTGCCCATGGCCTGCATCTTCGCTCCTAGCAGAGCGTCCCGCTCGCGCTTGACCGTGAAGAACTCCATGGCGCGGCGCAGCGTGACTTCCAGTTGCGGGATGTCCCAAGGCTTGGTCATGTAGCGGAAAATCCCGCCCTCGTTGACCGAGCCGATGGCCGCGTCGATGTCGGAATACGCGGTGGATAGAATCTTGATGATGTCCGGATAGTCGCCGGCGATCTTCGAGAGGAAACCCACCCCCGTCTCGTTCGGCATCCGTTGGTCGGTCACGATGATGCCGATTTCCGCGGAGTGCTGGCGGAACACCTTGAGCGCCTCGACGCCGTCCTCCGCTTCGAGAATCCTGAATTTCTCACCGAACAAACGGCGGAAATATTTGCGGGTGTTCGCCTCGTCATCCACGAAAAGGATGGCGTAGCGCTGGTAGTCATAGGCGTCGATCTCGGTGCTCATGGTGTCGATGGCAAATCTGTTGTGTTTGGGAATCTAATGGCGGGAGGGTGGTGAAATCAAGCCGGTTGGTCGAGAACGGATTCCGGCTCCGGGGAAAAGCGGGGCGCGGGAAACGCGATCCGGAACCGCGTGAACTCGGTCGGGCGGCTGTCCACCTCCACGATCGCCTTGTGCGCCTGCAGGATCTGATGGGTGATGGAAAGCCCCAGCCCCATCCCTTTGCCCACGTCCTTCGAGGTGAAGAACGGGTCGAAAATCTTCTGCAAGTCCTCCGGCGGGATGCCGATTCCGTTGTCGCGGATGCTCACCTGCCAGCCCTCGCCGGCGGCGTCGATGGAGACGTCGATGCGTCCCGGCTCGCCGCCGTGGGCGGAAATCCGCATCTGGATGGCGTCGATGCTGTTCTGGAAGAAATTGATGAAAACCTGGACGAGTTGGTTCGGGTTGCCGCTGATCAGCGCGTTGTCGGGCGAGCGCAGGTTGAACTCGATCTCCTTGCCCACTTGGTGACTGACCATCCGCCGCGAGCGGCCGACGATTTCCGCCAGATCCGCGTCGCCGGTCGTCGCCTTGTCGTCGCGGGTGAACTTGCGGAGATCGATAACAATCTGTGAGACACGCTCCACGCCCTCGCGGATGTCCTTGAGGATGTCCGCATAGTCGGGCTGGTCCTTGTCGGGCATCAGCTTGGTGAAAGTCTCCAACGCGTGCAGTCCGGCGTTGGCGTAGTTCAGCGGGTTGTTGATCTCATGGATGATCCCGGCGCTCATCCGGCCGAGGGCTGACAGTTTTTCATTCCGCACCATCATCACCTCGTTCTCCTTGATCTGGTCGAGCGCGGAATGGAGTTCCGTGTTGAGATCCACCATCTCGCGGCGGATGCGGGCCATCGCGATCTGGTTCTCCAGGCGCAGCGCCAGCTCGGCGGTGGAGAACGGCTTGGTCAGGAAATCGTTGGCTCCGGCCCGCAGCGCGCTGAGTTTGGTGGCCTCGTCGGCGCGCGCGGTTAGAATGATGACCGCCATCCCGCGGGTCATGTGGTTTTCCCGGATGCGCTGGCAGACTTCCACGCCGTTCATCTCGGGCATCATGTGGTCGAGCAGCGCCAGCTGCGGCCGGCGCAGGCGCGCCAGTTCCAGCGCTTCCGCTCCGTCGGAGGCTTCGATGACATCGACGTCCTCAAGCTGCATCCTCAGGAATCGGCGGATGTCGGGCTCGTCGTCGGCGATCAATACCAGCGGCCGCGCGCCGCTCGGGCGGGTGCCGATCATTGGCGGCGCGGCCGGTCCGGAATGCTGGATCGGGGTGATCGCGCGGGGAGCCATTTTGCCCGGAATCGAGAGCGCCGCGCGGCGATGGAGATCGGCGATGTTGCCGCCGTCTTTCAAGGGACCGTCCTCCTCTACCAGACTGAAAGCCTCCACCCCGGCGGCCTCGGCGGGAAGGTCGATGATGAAGGTGGTGCCATGGCCGATGTGGCTTTTCACGTTCACCTCGCCCTCCATCGCCTCGGTGAGACTGCGGACGAGAGCCAGTCCGATGCCCGCGCCCCGGAACTTGCGGGTGGACGAGGTGTCCACCTGCCAGAAACGCTCGAAAATCCGCGGCAAAACCTCGGGAGGAATCCCCACCCCGGTGTCCTCGACGGTGAGCCGCAGGCGGCCTTCCGCGACATTCACCTTGACCTCGATGGTGCCGCTCGAGGGCGTGAACTTGATCGCGTTGATGACCAGGTTGAGAAGGATCTTATCGAACTTGTCGCGATCCAACAGAACGCCGTCACTGTCGGTCTTGCAGTCCCACAGCAATGCCACGCGGTCCTGCTCGGCGAGATGCCGGACCGAGCGGAGCAGCCCGTCGAGGTGCGCCGCGATCGGGGTGGGCTGGCGGTTGACGTCGGCATGGCCGGTGTCGAAACGGACGAGATCGAGCAGGTCGTCGATGAGCTTGAGCAGGCGCAAGCCGTTCTGGCCTAACATCGACGTCATTTCATGGATCGTCGGGTCGGTCGATTGCTTGCCAAGGACGGTCTTCAACCGCTCGGTGATGCCGAGCATGATCGTCAGCGGGGTCCGGAGCTCGTGGCTGATGTTGGCGAAGAAGCGGGTTTTCGCCTCATCGAGCTCGCTCAACCGGCGGTTCTGGGCTTCGAGCAATTCCCGCGATTTCTCGACCTCCATGCGCAGGCGGAATTCGCTGAAACGAAGACGTTCGTAGAAATAGCTGCCGGCAAAAACGAAGATGGCGGTCACGAAGAGGAAGAAGGAATTGCCGAAAAGCACGCGGAAATCCGGTGTCACGCTTGAGACGGCAACCGCCACGGCGTAGCTGGCGAAGCACAGCCCGACCATGGTGAACGCGTCCCAGAATCTCCATCGCATGATGAGCGACGCGCCGACGAGCACGAGATTCAGGCCCGCGTAGTAGCTCGAATTGCCGCCATCCGTGACGGCGATCATGGCTGAAATCCCGAGCATGGGCAGCACCGCGCTGCCTTGCGAAAGCAGGTTCGCCGCGCGTGGGGAACGGACCTGGCCAAGCGACCAGAAGATGATGCCGACCAGCAGCGCGCAGATTACGCGGATGAGCAGGAAGATCACCGCCTTGTCCGGGACGAGCAGCCAGTCGAGCGAGGCGGCGGCCATCATGAACACGCCGGAGAACACGGCGGTGCGGCGGGCGTTGCCTAGCGCGACGCCATCCTCGTAATCGCGGAACGCCTGCCGGAGCTCGGCCTCGTCGTCCTGCGGGTTGACGGCGGTTTCAGCCATTGGCGAGTTCGATTTCAAGGAACAGATTCACCCCCGTGGAATCGGCGTTGATCCGGGTTTCTTTGAGATCCAAACCGTCGGGAACCAAGTCGGCCATGTCCGCTTCGTCGCGATAGATCAAGTTCCACTCCATCACATATTCCATCCAGGCCTTGCGCGGGTTGCTGGCCGCCACGTTGGTGACGATGACGATGCCGCCGGGCCGGATCATGGTGCAGAACAGCTCGACCAGGCGCTTGCAAACCCGCTGCGAGAGATAGTCGAACAAGCCCGCGCAATAGACGATGTCGTAGTTGGTGAATTCCTCGTCGCCGCCCTGGGTGGCCGACCGCAGAAGCTGGTGGACCGAGCGCTGGAAATAACGGACCTGGGTTTCGCGGCCTCCGCTCATCCGGGCTTCCTGGATGCGCTCGCGGGTGTATTCCAAGGTTTCCGGGTTGAAATCCAACAGGTCGATTTCCGCGAGGTCGCTTTCCTCGCACTCCCGCAGGAAGCGTTGCACTTCCATCGCCGGCCCGCAGGCCAGGTTGAAGACCCGGGTCCTGCCCTTGCCGACCCGGCGGGCGCACTCGGAGCGGAGTTTTTCGATCAGGAAATCGATCCGGTTGCGGTGAGCCACGACCGGCTCGGTGTTGAGCAGCGCGAAATTGAGCAGCTTGGCGAACGCGGAGGAACCCTCGTAAGGATTCCGCAGCATCATGTTCACCATTTCATAGTCGCCGGCGTATCCCAGCGGCTTGGTGTAGGTCCGGTAAAGGAACGGCGAGCACAGCACGATCGGATGCAACTCCCTGCGGACGTATGCCTTGTGAACCGAGACCTCCGCCTCGCTCACTTCCCGCGAAACCTCCTCGAAGCGCTCCATCGACGGTAAGACCTCCTCGACCACCCGGTTCTCGATTCCCGAGAAAATCTCCTGCTCCAGCTCGTCGCGCCGCCGCGTCACCGTGGTCCGGATGCCGACGTCCACGCCGGTCAGCCAGTGCTGCACCCCGGAAAGCATGCTGGAAAGGTCCGCCACCACCAGTTTGAACGGGTCCTGCACCTGGTTGGCGGACTTCCACTCGCCCATGAAATTGGCGAACTGCCCGCACAGATCACCACCGCCGCCCGGCGTCGAGCCGCCCGTGACGCTGGAGAGGAAATCCACCTCCACCCAGCCCTCGTCGAGCATCGCCTCGCAGACCAAGACGATGCCGGTGTTGAGCAAATTGCTGACCACCGCCTTCCCGTGATAAAGCAAACGCCGGGATGCCATGATCCGGAAATCCGACAAGACCTCCGACAGCTGGAGGATACTGTAGGGATTGTAAACCTCGAAAACGACGGAATACCGCTTGATCCTCAAAAGGTTGGCTGTCAACTCCGTGCCTTGGCTATTCCGGCAGGTGATGACGCTTTGGGATGATTCGCTTGTTAAATCCATTCTCAGAGGTGCTAGCTTCAGTAGATTGGACAGTTCGCCGACGGTTCCGCAAGCGCCCAGATTTTTTTTTTAGGACAACTTGATTATCCACTTTCCCCGGAGGGAATTCCTCAAGCTTCCCGCCGTTTCCGGACCGCCGCGGCAAGACCATCGAGCGTTTCCACCGTGTCGTTCCAGCCGATGCAGGCGTCCGTCACGGACTGCCCGCGCGTCAGAGTTTTCAAGTCCTTGGCCAGCTTCTGGTTCCCTTCGACGAGATTGGACTCGATCATCACCGAGGTGATCACCTTGCACCCGGCGGCGATCTGGCTGGCGACGTTGCGGGCGACCATCGGCTGGTTGCGGTAATCCTTCATCGAGTTGCCGTGGGAGCAGTCGATCATCACGGACTCGGTCAAATTTTGCTCGCGCAACATCGTCGCGGCGGCGTCCACCTCGGGCTTTTCGTAGTTCGGCCCGGTTTTCCCGCCGCGCAGGATCAGGTGGCAGGACTCGTTTCCCGCGGTGGAAACGATCGCGGAGACGCCTTGCTTGGTCACCGAGAGAAAATGGTGCGGCATCGAGGACGACTGGATCGCATCGAGCGCGATCTGGATCGAGCCCCCGGTGCCGTTTTTGAAACCGACCGGCATCGAGAGCCCGGACGCGAGTTCCCGGTGGATCTGCGACTCCGTGGTGCGCGCGCCGATGGCACCCCACGCGATCATGTCGGCGATGTATTGCGGGGAAATCGTGTCGAGAAACTCGGTCCCGGCCGGCACTCCCATGTTCGCCAAATCCAGCAAAAGCCCGCGTGCGACCCGCAGTCCCCGGTTGATGTCGAACGAGTCATCGAGATTCGGATCATTGATCAAGCCCTTCCAGCCCACCGTCGTCCGGGGCTTTTCGAAATAGACCCGCATGATCACGAAAACGTCCTTTTCGAGCCGTTTCGCCTCGTCCTTCAACTTCGCGGCATATTCGAGAGCGGCCGCCGGATCATGGATCGAGCACGGCCCGACAATCGCCAGCAAGCGGTCGTCCTCACCCCGCAGGATCGCATCCGCCTGGGAGCGCGCGCTGGCGACCAACTCGGAAGCCTGCTCGGTGAGAGGAAGATAATAGGCCAGAACCGCCGGGGAAATAAGCGGGTTCAAGCCTGTGATTCGAAGGTCATCGGTGCGGTGGCGTGTCACTGCGGAAATCGATGACCTTGGAACGCCAGCTAGGCAAGGCACAAGTTTCGACCGCCGCCATTCTTTGGAGAGACGCGCCTTGCCGGTCCACCGCGTTCCTGATTGCTTGTCTTCCCGATGAAAAATCTCCTGCTCAGCCTGTTTTTCTCCCTCCCCATACTGGCCGGCGAACTGGACCCCGCCGCCGTAAGCAAGGTGGCCGCCGACAAGTTCCTCGCCTCGCTCGACCCCGCCCAGAAAACCAAGGCCGCCCTCCCCTTCACCAGCGACGAGCGCGAGAATTTCCGCTACACGCCCCGCGACCGCGCCGGACTTCCACTCAAGGAAATGACCGACGCCCAGCGCGAGGCGGCCATGGCGCTCATCGATTCCGCACTCAGCGAAAAGGGCAAGCTCAAGGCCACCCAAATCATGTCCTTGGAAGGCGTCCTCGCCGAAATGGAAAACAACCCCGTCAAACGCGACCCCGCCAAATACTTCGTCGCCGTTTTCGGCACTCCCGGCGATCCGAAAGGCTGGGGCTGGCGCTTCGAGGGCCATCACCTTTCCGTCAACCTCACCTTCGTCGCGGGCAAAGGCATTTCCGTGACGCCCTCGTTCATGGGCTCCAATCCCGGCGAAGTCCGCCAAGGCGCGAAAAAAGGCCTCCGCGTCCTCGCCGCCGAGGAGGACCTCGCCCGCACCCTCGCCACCACGCTTCTCGCCGCAGGAAAAACCGACGTCATCTTCAGCGAGAAAGCCCCCGCCGAAATCCTCAGCTTTGAAAACCGCAAGGCTACCGCGCTCGATCCCGTCGGCGTCCCTTCCGCCGACCTCACCGGCACCCAGCGCAGCGCCCTGCTCACCCTCATTTCCGAATACACCGGCCGCTACCGTCCCGAAATCGCCGCCACCGACATGCAAAAAATCAAAGCCGCCGGCCTCGAAAAAATCCGCTTCGGCTGGGCCGGCGGCACCAAACCCGGCGACGCCTATTACTACCGCATCCAAGGCCCGACCTTCCTGATGGAAGCCGCCAACACCCAGAACAACGCCAACCACGTCCACGCCACCTGGCGCAGCTTCGACGGAGACTTTGGCCGCGACTTGCTCGGCGAGCACTTCAACGGGCAGCACTGAAACCGCATGAAAAAAGACCGTATCGACGCCCTGCTCGTCGCCCGGGGCCTCTGCGACTCCCGCGAGCAAGCCAAGCGCCTCATCCTCGCCGGCGAGGTCCGCAGCGGCGACCGCATCATCGACAAACCCAGCACCAAACTCCCCGAAGACGCCCCGCTCGAAATCAAGGATAAGCCCCGCTTCGTCGGCCGCGGCGGACTGAAAATCGAAGGTGCCCTCGACGCCTTCCAGATCGATCCGACCGGCTGGGTCTGCATCGATGTCGGCGCCTCCACCGGCGGCTTCACCGACTGCCTGCTCCAGCGCGGCGCCATCCGCGTCCACGCCGTCGATGTCGGGACCAACCAGCTCGTTTGGAAACTCCGCAACGACCCGCGCGTCATCGTCAAAGAGCAGTTCAACGCCCGCCACATGGTCCCCGCCGACATCGGTGAAAAATGCCGGCTCGCCGTCATGGACCTCTCCTTCATTTCACTCACCAAGGTCCTTCCCGCCGTTTTTTCCGTGCTCGAAGGCGGCGGCTCGGTCGTCTGCCTCATCAAACCGCAGTTCGAGCTCCGCCGCGAAGACATCGCCAAGGGCGGCATCGTCCGCGATCCCGCGCTCCACGAACGCGCCATCGAAAAAATCCGCCACTTCGTCACCACCGAATTCGCCTGCGAATGGCGCGGCCTCGTCCCCTCCACCATCACCGGCATGGACGGCAACCAGGAATTCCTCGCCTGGATCACCATCCCCGCAGCCGGCATCGCCGCAATCCCGCCGCCCGTGGCCGATATCGGGACCACGTGAACGGAAATGGGAAGCACCGGCATCGTTTTCCAAGGCCCGACGCCTCCAAAACCCGCGAAAGCCGGAACCCCTCTCCATCAGAATCAACCAACTCCACCGAATGGCACTTGCAGGCCATTAACGCCACTGATTAGCCATAACATGTGATGAACGAACTCGTGATTTACAGGCTTTCTGCTGAGTCGTATTTGGATCTATCAAAGCCGGCGGATTCATCGGCTCACCTCAACTAGCAAATTTTCAAGTCATACATGGAGTCCCTCCAATGCTGCCAGCCCCGCCAGTCCGTTCTCGACGGCTCTGAGGATTTCGTCGTCAACCTCTCGGCCCTCCCGGAACTTTCCGCAGCGGAAGCCGCCGAATTCCTCGACGCCAACGTGCTTACTTCCGGCATGGAGGACCTGATCACCCAGTCCTTCGACCGTCTTTCCGGCGGTCCCAGCCGGGGGATTTTCAAACTCTCCGAAGCAATGGGCGGAGATCAACGCCTATTGCGGCACCCGTGCAGGCTCGTTGCAGGAATGGGTCGCGGAAATCTCACAGCGCCGCTTCGGGCGGAACCTGCGGGTGGGCGACGCGTTTTCCGGCATGGGCTCCATTCCCTTCGCCGCCGCCGAACTCGGCTGCGACGTGTATGCCTCCGATCTCAATCCGGTCGCCTGCCTGCTCACCTGGGGCGCGCTCAACATCATCGCCGGCCAGCCGGAATTCCATGCCCGAGTGCTCGCCGCCCAGCAGGAAACCCACCGGAACTTGGGGGGAAACATGCAATCTCGGGCGCGGATCGGAAACGGTCCGCGCCCGCTTCGTTTCAGAGAACGCGCGGAGAGGAAGAGCAGCTTTGACTTGCGCGGCCGACGGCGCGACGGCAAGGATGACGCATGGACCGTTGGTTTTTGATCGCCGCCACCCTGCTCGCTGCCGTGGGCGGGACTTTGGGCGTGATTTCGGTCCATCGCGGCAACCGCAGCCATTGGACAGTGGTGTGGATGATCGGCGCTTTCCTCTGCCAGATCGGATTTCTCTCGGTGCGCGGCGAATTGCGCGCCGCCTGCCCGCTGAACGACCGCGGGGAAATCCTCGCCTTCCTCGCGTGGTCGCTGACAACGTTTTACCTGCTCGTCGGCCCGGCTTACCGGATCTCGTTGCTCGGGGTTTTCACCGCGCCGGTAGTGGTTATTTTTCAAGCGCTGGCGCTGATTCCAGGCACGCTGACGGCAAATCCCATGAAAATCGCGGGCGGAAACCCGTGGCACGAAACCCACTCGGCGATGTCCGTGCTGGCTTACGGCGCGCTCGCCCTCGCAGCCGTGGCCGGCGTGATGTTCCTAGTGCTCGACCGCCAACTGAAGGAACAACATTTGAAAAGCGGACTTTTCCGCAACCTGCCGCCGGTGCGCGAGTTGCTCGGCTCGCTGGAGCGCCTGCTTTGGCTGGGCGGCGGCTTGCTGACCATCGGGGTCGTGGCGGGATTTCTGATGCCGCACACCGCGTCGGCTTGGGGCCACCTGATCGCGGCGGTCGCGGTCTGGGCCGGCTACATCGTCCTGCTCGCGGTCAAGCAAGTGCGGGGATTGACGGGTCGGCGGCTCTCGCTGTCGGCGGTGGTTTTGTTCGTGCTGTCTCTCGCGGTTTTCGCCTTCGTCTGATGGACCTTCTTTGCCTCGGCCTCAATCATCGCACCGCCCCCGTGGATATCCGGGAGCGCTTCGCCGTCGGCAATACGAAACTCGGCGAGGCATCCAACGACCTGATGCGGCTCGCCGAAGCCACCGAAGCCGTGGTCATCTCCACCTGCAACCGAACCGAATTCTACCTCGCCGCCGATGGCGCGCGCGCCGCCTTCGAACGGATCGAAATCCGGCTGGCGCAAAAAATCCAGGTGGACTCGAGCGTGGCCGCCCATTTCTACCGAAAAGAGAAAGCCGACGCCGCCCGCCACCTCTGCCGGGTCGTCAGCGGACTCGATTCCATGATGCTCGGAGAAACGGAAATATTCGGTCAAGTCAAACAGGCTTATGCATCAGCACATGAAGCTGGCGCGACCGGAGCGATTCTAAACAAGGTTTTCCAACGAGCGTTCGGAGTCGGAAAAAAGGTAAGGACTGAAACTTCGATTCAAGAAGGTTCAACGTCCGTTGGAAACGTCGCGGTGGACTTGGCGGAGAAGATCTTCGGCCATTTGAAAGACAGCGAGGTGATGATTCTCGGCGCGGGCGAAATGAGCCGGATCACCGCGCAAAGCCTGGTTTCCCGCGGAGCCAAATCGATCTTCGTGGCGAACCGCTCGTTCGACCGCGCCCAGGAACTGGCCACCGAAATGGGCGGCAGCGCGGTACGTTTCGACGATTGGCAAAAAGTCCTCGAGCGCGTGGACGTTGTCATTTCCTCAACCGGCGCACCCCACGCCATCGTCCTGCGGGCCGACGTGGAAAAAGCCCGCCGCGCGCGCAAGTACCGGCCGCTGTTTTTCATCGATATCGCCGTGCCGCGCGACATCGACCCGACGGTGGGCGAAATCGAGGAAGTTTACCTCTACGATATCGACACGCTGGAGCAATTGGCCGAAGAAGCGCGCGGTCGCAGGCAGCTCCAGATCGAGCAATGCGAGCGGATCATCGATCACGAGCTTGGGAAGCTGAATTTACCTGGAACCTGAAATGAGAGAATCCCCTCCCCCCGGTCATCTTCTGCGATGCCCGCCATTCGCTCACTTCCTACCCCGCCTCAGAGTGATTCCGAGCTTCAGGCATTTCTGCCTTACCGCTTCCCTCGAAACCCCGATTTCGGACGCGATCGCCTGAAGTGGCTCTTTTCCCAATCTCTCCAAAATCTCGGGAGTCCATTTGGCGGGACTCCTCTTTTCTCCGAACTTTGGAGCGATTCCCAGTTGGATGCGTTTTTTTCGCAAAACTCCAACCCCCAATCCCAGTTCATGTGCCAATACAGAGTCGGTCTTTTTGCCCAGAAGACCGAGTTCCCGCATGGTCCATGCGTGGGGTGTTTTCAGCCCTGATGATTTCGCAAAGGCTTCGATCCCCAACTGGCTCCTCTTCGTCGTCACACACATCGGCTTGATCCCGAGCTGTTCCGCGAGCTCCCTGTCGGTAGCTTTTCCCAGCCGCGCGATCTCCTCTTCCGTCCACGGATGCCAGTATTCGGCTCCCACCGCATAACTACCGATGCCCAACTCCTTGCGCTTCTTCATCACCGATTTGCGACATACTCCCATGATCTCGCAAACCCGTTGATCCGGCAGCTTGCCTAGAAGAGCGAGATACTGCCGGTTCCAGTCCACCGCGTT
The DNA here is from genome assembly GCF_058122085.1 of Luteolibacter sp. Classification (NCBI taxonomy): domain Bacteria; kingdom Pseudomonadati; phylum Verrucomicrobiota; class Verrucomicrobiia; order Verrucomicrobiales; family Verrucomicrobiaceae; genus Luteolibacter; species Luteolibacter sp. The sequence continues at coordinate 34,933 of NZ_JBIKBQ010000025.1, forward strand.
CGGCCTTGGATTCCTGTTTTCCGCCCTTGGGCGAAACGCCTCGATACCGAGAACGTAGCGTTTCGACGCAATACAGCCCACATCCAATTTCAAACGCCTCGCAACCTCCTTGTCCGTGTGTTTGCCCAGCAATGCCAGCTCATCTTCCGTCCATGTCCGCCATAGTTTTGCCTTGTGGGCAAACGACGCGATCCCCAGCGATCTGCGCTTGTTCGCCACCGTTGTTTTCGCCAACCCCAGCATCACCGCCACTTCCTGATCGGACTTCCTGCTTAACAACCGGATGGCTTTCTGGTTCCATTCCTTCGGTCCGAATTCTCTGAACGGCGCAATGCCGAGCGACTTGCGCTTTGTGAATACGTGGGTCCGCTTGATTCCCAAGCGCTTTGCCAAAGCCTCATCCGACATGGTTCCCAACAATGAAATCTTCTCACTGTCCCAGTAACTTTTCCCTAAATATTTGTATGGCTGGCCCATCGTCGCATTGGTGGAATTCACGTTGTCTTCAGTCCTTTGGTCTCACCGAGGAACCGGAGAATCAATGACGATCTTTCCATTGTCTCAAGCGGGCATCGCCACAGGGATTTTGCGCCCTTGTATTCGTATTCATAGCCACTTCCCTTGAGCCCCTTTGCGGTCAGATTTCCA